>NZ_JBKHUP010000011.1:0-110012 GCF_046565525.1 Coleofasciculus sp.
TATTGGTTATTGGTTATTGGTTATTGGTTATTGGTTATTGGTTATTGGTTATTGGTTATTGGTTATTGGTTATTGGTTATTGGTAGGGGCGAAGCATTTGGGGAGCAATCTGATGATACTTGTCCAAAATGTTTGACCCAAATGCTTCGCCCATTCAAGGGACGTTGTTAAAGATAATGTTTTGATAAAAAAACCGTCACCTCCGCATTCCCGGACTAGGACTAAAGTCCTACCTCAAATCAGGACGTTTGCCTCAAGTCGTTTAACCCCTACAGTTTCTAGGATAAAGACATCAAACACCAAATCGTTGACCACCTTAACATCATGAACATCAAAGTCTTTCCTCTATTCGCCACCATCGCTGCAATTACCCTCGCGGCTGCACCCATGGCAGCATTTTCCCAACCCAAATTCGCGGAGGAACTCAACCTAACAACCGACCAACAAACGCAGTTAGAACGCATCCGGGATAACAAACACTCGCAAATCGAACAAATTCTCACCCCCCAACAACGGGAACAGTTCCAAGAATTGCAGGGACAACGCCAGCGACACCGGGAAGGGATGCGGGCGCTAAATCTAACTGAAGCACAACGAAACCAAATGCGGGAGATTCACCAATCCGCACGGGAACAGATGCAGAATGTCCTAACCGAGGAACAACGGGAACAAATGCGTCAAATGTGGGAAAATCGTCGGGGTCAAAGAGGAATGGGACGCCCAAATCAAGCCCAATAGATAAAAAGTAACCCGAAATCCCCGTAGGGGCGCACTGACCTGCGCCCTTTGTCACGCTCCGTGCGTCCCAACACTGCTCGGTTAAGAAAAATTGTAGGTTGGGTAGAGCGCAAGCGTTACCCAACAAACCCAGTAAAACGTTGGGTTTCACGAAACCTTTATATAAAATTCACATCAACTTAATAAAGCGTCAAAATTATACGGTTATATTTAATTTGTAAACCAATAAATACAGTAAAACCACACCTAAAATACTATTCAACGTTTTAACCAAGGATAAACACCTATGGCAACTTATATCGTCAATCAACTCGGTGACATCGATGATGGTAATCTTAACAATGGTCAAACCAGTTTACGCGAAGCCATTAACGCCGCCAACGCCTCAGCAGGAGACGATACCATTCAGTTTGCTTTGGGTGGCGGTGCAAAAACCATTCACCTCACCGAAAGGCTCAGGATTACCGATAACCTGACAATTGTTGGTTTAGGTGCAAACCAATTAACCCTTCGTGGCGACTCAACCTTCGACCTATTCTCAATTAGTCCTGGAGTAGCCGCAGAATTTAATGGACTCACTTTAACCAACGGATTAGATGGAATTAATCTCGAAGGAGATAATAGCCTCACCGTAACCAACAGCGTGATTTATGGGAACAGCGATGATGGGATTGATGCGGGTGACGAGGATGGTAGTGATCCGCTCAGTGATAACAATACTGTAATAGTAACGAATACGACCATCCGTGATAACGCGGATGATGGCATTGATCTAGAAAACAATAGCACGCTGACCCTAAATAACAGTACGTTTACCAGTAACGGTGATGATGGCGTTGACCTAGAAAACAATAACACTGTTACCGTAAATTACAGCACGTTTACAGGTAACGGGGATGAAGGCATTGACCTAGAAAACAATAACACTGTTACCATAGATCACAGCACTTTTACCGATAACGACGCTGATGGCATTGACTTAGAAGACAATAATACCCTGACCGTAAAAAACAGCACGATTATAGATAACGATGCTGAAGGCATTGCGCTGACCGACAAAAACACGCTGATAATAGAAAACACCATAATTACAGATAACGGTGATGATGGTATTGACGTAGAAGACAAAAATACAATCACCGTAACCAACAGCACAATTACCGATAACGGCGATGATGGCATTGGTGTGGATGACAAAAATAATCTAACCGTAACGAACAGTACAATTATAGGTAACGACGCAGATGGAATTGATGCAGATGACGAAAACAAGCTAACAATAACCGATAGTACGTTGAGTAATAACGGTGATGATGGCATTGACATTTCTGGAGACAACACCCTAACCGTAACCAATAGCACGTTTAGTGATAACAATTCTCAGGGAATTGAAATCAGCGACGGAAATACTGTGATGGTGACTGACAGTAACATCAGTGGTAACGGTGCCCCTGCTGTTACTCTCACCGGAACTTCAAATAATGACATGCTTGTCGGTGGCGCAGGCGACGATATCCTAACTGGACTCAATAGTCAAGATACTCTCAAAGGTGGCGCCGGTAACGATACCCTCGACGGTGGTAACGGTGATGATCAACTTTATGGTGGTGCGAATAATGACCTCCTAAGTGGGGGTCAAGGTCAGGATATCCTCAAAGGTAGCGGAGGTGAGGACTACCTCGATGGGGGTCAAGGTGACGATAAGCTGTATGGCGGTGCTGATGATGACACTCTCCTCGGCGGTCAAAGTAATGACCAACTCTGGGGTGGTGCTGATGATGACCTTTTAGAAGGGGGTCAAGGTGACGATAAACTGTATGGCGGTGCTGATGATGACACCCTCCTCGGCGGTCAAAATAACGACCAACTCTGGGGTAATTCTGGAGATGACCTCCTCTATGGTGGTGCGGGGGATGACCAGCTAACCGGTGGGATTGGTAGTGATACCTTTGTTATTGTCGCCGGGGAAGGTAAGGATATGATTACCGACTTCAGTTTAGGTCAGGGTGATGTGATTGGTTTATCTGGCGGTTTAGGATTTGGAGATTTGTTCTTCCAAGGAAACGAGATTCGGTTTGGCGGTCAAACTTTGGCAACACTGACTGGGTTCGATACAACCACTCTCACAACGGAGAATTTCGCAACTGTAGTCGTGTGATACGCTTAATGCTTTGTAATCAGGGCTTTAGTCTGAGATTTGGTTAAGTTTCCTGGCATCCCAGTAATTATAGCAACCGCCAAAACGGTTAGGACACATCAGAATTTAGTAGAGACTCCTCCGGCGGAGGAGTCTCTAGCACAGTTCGTTTGCTCTCAGGTATGTGTCTACACAAAAGTCCAACCAAAGCAGACTAATATCAGCATATTGGCAATGTTGGACAACTTAACCTAAATATGCATCGACTTAATTTCCTCAAAGCATTCCGAATTCCCCTAGGCGCAGGAATTATCAGCTTTTCCTTTGCCACAGGTAAACTTCTCCCCCAAACTTTGCCTCTATCCCAGGATTTGATTAACCTCAACTCCCAGGATGGAGAAGTCTTACTGATTGAAAGTAATGCTCGCCAGGACTATTTTCCCTTAAGTATTCATTTTGAAACCCAGGATAATTTAGCTTACTGTGGTGTTGCCAGTATGGTGATGGTACTCAACGCCCTCTCTATCCCTGCACCCCCAACCGCTAACTTCGGGGAACATCATATTTTTACTCAAAAAAATGTTTTAAATGAACAAACCGAAAAAATTCTCCCCGCCGCCGTCATTGCTCGTCAAGGAATGACCCTAGACCAATTGGGTCAACTCTTAGAAACCTATCCCCTCAACGCCGAAGTTTACCACGCCAGTGAGGTGACTCTGGCGGAATTCCGCCAGATGGTGGTAGAAAATTTACAGGACCCCAATAATTTCGTCTTAGTCAACTACTTAAGAAAAACCATAGGTCAGGAACGCGGTGGACATATTTCGCCGATCGCGGCTTATAATCCACAAAGTGATCGCTTTCTGATTTTGGATGTGTCCCGCTACAAGTATCCGCCCATTTGGGTCAGGGCTGAAGAAATCTGGCAAGCCATGGGAACAATAGATTCTACCTCAGAAAAGACAAGAGGCTTTGTGGTGATTAATCGCCGTTAGTCGGGGTAATTCATGAATTGCCCCAACAAATGAGAATCTGCTAAGATTGCCCCTTGGCATCTTAAATTCCTCCCGAATGTCTATCCATTCTCCCGTAACCGTTACCGTTCCCGCGACAACCGCCAACTTAGGTCCCGGATTTGATTGCATTGGCGCCGCCTTGACCCTGTACAATCGATTTACATTTACTCGCCTGAGTTCGGATACCCCCTGGGAAACGGAACGGGCGGTGAGAATTCGGGTGTCTGGTGTTGAAGCAAAACAGGTGAAAACTGATGAAACGAATCTGGCTTACCAAGGGTTTCTGAAATTATACGACCATATTGGTCATACACCTCCCCCAGTCCAACTCAAGATTGATTTAGATGTCCCCCTCGCCAGAGGGTTAGGAAGTTCCGCCACGGCGATTGTCGGCGGATTAGTTGGCGCAAACCAGTTAGCCGGGGAACCCCTGAGTCAAACGGAAGTGATGCAATTAGCGATCGCGCTGGAAGGACATCCAGATAATGTCGTCCCCGCCTTGTTGGGTGGCTGTCGTCTGGCGGCGCGGGGGGATGCGGTTCTCAAGGAATGGGAGATTTGTGATATTCCCTGGCATGATCAAATTGTCCCCGTTGTCGCTATTCCTAATTTTGAACTCTCCACCCAAGAGGCGCGACAGGTACTCCCCACCCAAGTGAGTCGGGCGGATGCTATTTTTAATATTGCCCATTTCGGGTTATTGGTACGCGCCTTGACAACGGGACGCCGTGATTGGTTACAAACTGCCCTCCAAGATAAGTTACATCAACCCTATCGACAAGGGTTGATTCCGGGGTATGAAGCCGTAAAAAGCGCCGCCTTAAAAGCTGGCGCTTATGGAATGACGATTAGTGGCGCAGGTCCTACTCTGTTGGCGCTTGTCGATCGGATGCAAGCCGCAACCGTAGCCACCGCCATGGCTGAGGCTTGGCAACAAATGGGAATTTCTGCAATAGCGCGATCGCTAGCGATTGAAACTCAGGGAACCCAAACCGCAGTAGCACCCACTATTTAACACCCCTGATGTTGAAACTGACTCCGCAGAGACGTTGCATGCAACGTCTCTACAGTCGGGGCGGGTTTCCAATCACCAATCCCCCAATTTATCGCTATGCCATAGATAATCCTCTATGTTTTCACCAAGCATTTCTTATCCGATAATCTGAACAAGGTCTTAAAGTTTTGTTACATTGATCGATGAAACCCCTATTTGTTTAATCACCCATTTCTAGCATAAACTCAATGTTAGTCACTTAATTCAACAGCAATCACAGCAAATTTTATGACTCCAACCAACTTTAGTGTTACCCCCTGAATCATTCAGAAAATTCTGATATCAAAACGATACTTAGACCAAGTTTAAATTGGAGGAGTCATACAAAATGGCAAATACGAACGATATACTTGTCCTCAAACAAGGTGTTGAAAATTGGAATCAGTGGCGACTGCAAAATATTAACTTCAATCAAAATCCGAGTAAAGCTAATGTCCTCAAACTTAACTTTAGCAAAGTTGATCTGAGTGGCTCTAACCTCAGTGAGTATAATTTGCAAAACTTCAACCTGAGTCGAGCTAACCTGAGTCGAGCTAACTTGAGTCGAGCCAACCTGAGTCGGGCGAATCTCTGTGAAGCGATTTGCCATACGACAAACCTAAATCAAGCCATTTTAATTGATACCAACCTTATCGCTGTTTTCTTAAGAAATGCTGACCTCAGAGGCGCAAACTTGAGAGGAGCGGATTTAACCGATGCGAATCTCAGTGGTGCTGATTTGACAGGTGCGAATCTCAGTGATACAAATTTGAAAGGGGCAAACTTGAGAAATACCAATTTAAATCAGGCAAACCTAAATGGTGCGAATCTGAGTGGGGCAATTTTGAAAGGTGCGATTATCTCTCAAGTCTAGGTTGATTGATAAATTTTGAATTTCTAGTCCCCCATTCCCTGACCAATAGCACTCCTCACCGTGAACTTTATTCGGTAAGCTCCTGAAGATAAATTTCTTTAACCAGCATTTGCCAAAACAGAGACTGTATCGGTAAAATGCTGGTTATATTCACAGACCCTGAAAGCGAAACTTATTTCTCTGCATAGAGAAATAAGAGCATAGTTTTGGCATGATTTTTCTCTGAAAAAATTAATTAATACCGATTTTAGTTTGTCAAAAAATATCATTATTTTTTAAAATTTCGGACAAATATAAATTATACCTGAATAAGTATTTTACAGTTTAACACGAATCAGAGTTTTTCCAGTTAAACTCTACCCTTTATGATGAAATTATCGATACAACAAAAAATCGTCGTAGGATTTGGACTAACCTCTAGCCTTATCGTTATCGTTAGCTTGAGTGGTTATTATAGCGCATTTCGCCTGAGAGAGGCAAATCACAAAGAACTCCATGCCAAAAAAGTATTAACTAAACTTGAAGAAGTCTTAGCTGAAATTACGGATGCAGAAACGGGACAACGGGGTTATCTCCTAACTGGCAAACCGCGCTATCTCGAACCCTATAAAAAAGCCATTGATAAAGTCGAAGATGATCTCAAGCAGCTACAAGCATTGACAGCAGACAACCCTTACCATCAAAAAAAATTAGACATCGTGGTTCCTTTAATTGATGAAAAGTTTACCGAACTTCAGCAAACAATTAACGTAAGAAACCAGCAAGGATTGGACGCGGCTTTAGAGATTGTCAACACGAACCAAGGTAAACTGATCATGGATCAGATCCGCGAAGTCTTCAGTAAGATGAAGGCTGAAGAAGAGCGGCTATTTCAGGCGCGAGCGCAGCGAACTCAAGGAACAGTCCATACGACAATCTGGATTTTCTCCATTGGACTGGCTTTTGATTTAGGTATTCTTGTTTTTGTCTATTCTCATATTTATCGAGAAATTCATCAACGGCTACAGGCTCAAGATCAATTAAGAGATAGTGAGAGTCGGCTAACGCAATTCTTAGAAGCGATACCCGTCGGCGTCTTTGTCGTTGATCACCATGGTACACCCTACTATGCAAATCAGACAGCCAAAAAACTTTTTGGTCAAGGTATTATCCCAAAAACTTCTGCAAATCTGTTCCCAGAGGTTTATCCAGTTTACTCTGCCAAAGCAGAGAAAGTCTATCCCCACAATCTTGAACCAATTATCCAAGCGCTTAACGGGAAAAGTTCTATCCATGATGGTATAGAGATTCATCAACCCGACAAAATAGTGCCAATTGAGATATTAGGAACACCCATCTTTGATGACAAAGGGAATGTTACCTACGCCATTGTCGTGCTGAATGATATTACTGAACGCAAATGGGCAGAAGCCGAACGACTTAAGTTTACCTGTCGTCTCAATCAACTCAATCAAGCTTTCTCTCGCTTTGTTCCCGGTCAATTTCTCCAGTTATTAAACAAAGAGAGTATTGCCGATGTTAAGTTAGGCGACCAAGTAGAAAAAGACATGTCCATTTTATTTTCAGATATTCGTGATTTCACGGCTCTTTCAGAAGGCATGACTCCCGAAGAAAATTTCAAGTTTATTAATTCATATTTATCTCGAATGGAGTCAATTATTATTAGAAATAAAGGATTCGTTGATAAATATATTGGCGATGCCATTATGGCACTATTTAGTGGTAGTGCTGATGATGCAGTTAAAGCTGGAATTGCTATGTTGCATCAATTAGTTGAATATAATCAACATCGTGCTAACTGTAATTATCGGGCGATTAAAATTGGCATGGGCATTAATACAGGAACGTTAATGCTAGGTACAGTGGGCGGATATAACCGAATGGATACAACTGTGATTAGTGATGCCGTTAATTTAGCGGCTCGTCTGGAAGGTTTAACCAAAAATTATGGCGTATCCCTGTTAATTTCTCACCACACGTTCAAGGAATTACAAAACCCCTCTGACTACGCTATCCGCATGATTGATCACGTCAAAGTCAAAGGTAAATCTGAATTAGTCACCGTCTATGAAGTCTTTGATGCTGACTTACCAGAGGTTCGAGAGGGCAAGTTAGCAAACCAAGATCAGTTTGCCTTAGCGTTGTCCCTGTATAGTCAACAGGCTTATGCAGAGGCGCTACAACTGTTTGAAGCCTGTTTGGGTCAAAATCAAGCGGATCAGGTGGCGCAAATTTACCAGCAACGCTGTCATCTGAGTTCTAATACCAATGCTGTCTGAAGTTGCACTTTATCTACCCCACCGCCTACAACACCTCCCCTGGCTAAGAGGAGGTTGGTAGGGGTGAATATTAAGAGGCAAACATCACAATCTCCCTTTGTTTCACTCTATTTTCCTGTTCAACTTGCAATACATGGGCATAAAGATTGGCAATAATCTGTTGACCCGTTACAGTTACCTCTAAGTAACGCAAAGCAGGTTGAATATAGGGCAAAACAACTGACCAGAAAAAATTAGGGTAGTTTTGTCGTAGTTGACCAGGATTGTGATAGCCTAAAATTTTACTCGCGCCACTTTCTTCAAACTCGCCAAACAATGCTGGAATCTTTTGTAAGTAACGCGGATCACTGAGTTGACCAATCAAATCAGCCGCACGAGTCAAACCCGGATAATTAATCGTATCCTGATAAGCTTCATCAGCAGGTACTGGGAAACGGGTTAACTCAATATTGCGTTTGACGGTAGCACAATCAATGAATGAATGAGCGCTAAAATACTCGTCCACAAACCGCTTTCCTCGGTCAACATGATACGAGGTCAAACTCGCATCGGTTGCGCCCCGGGGTAAGGAGATCATCATATCATCTAGACCAATCACGTACAATCCTTGATCGGGTTGGTCATCTTTGCAAATCCCCTTAATATAGCCAATGTCATGGCATAACCAAGACACGATTAAGGTGAGCCAGTCTTGAGGGGTAACGCTCCCTTCTAGGATATGTTTCCCTCGGAGGGTTTCTTGTCCGACTAGGGCGACTAAGATAGTATGTTCAACATTGTGGTATAGAGCATCACTCTGGGCAATCCGTTCTAGAGCCACTTGAGCCACCCCAGCAATGACTTCAGCATAATCAGGTTGACAGTTGCCGTAAGTTTGGCGGTAGCCGGCTTGTAGACGTTCAACACAATCGTGAACTAGCACCCCTGTTAAATTAAACATTGTTCTTCCCCTGTAACACAATCTAAATTTATATCCGAGTTGGGTATTACCACCCGGATTGGCGGCTTCACCCTGGTAGATTCACAGATCAATCGGTGGGGAACACCTATTTATTAGTTTCGTTGATAATTTGGGTAATGTAAACCATAAAACCTCACAAAAATGAAATCATTGTTTGGTGGGAGTCAAAATTTAGATATATTTTATTTTGTAATTAACAAAAAACCTCATGAAACCTCAGGACTATAAAGTTTAACTTGACAAATAGGTTAAAAACTTATGAATTATCAGGTAAAATTTTCCAATTGCTACAGTAATAAAAAAGAGGGTATGGATTATAAAGACGCCTTGAATTTCATTGATCGCTTGACCTATCTGAAGACGGGAAAGCACCTGAATGACCTAGAACGTCAGGTATTTGTTGGCTCATGGGAAGGACGCTCCTATAAGGAGATTTATCCGCAAAATCCAGACTATGTGGAAAAATATGTGGGCTATAAGTTATGGCAAAAGCTTTCCCAGGTATTGGGGGAAAAAGTGAGCAAAAAAAAGATTCACGGTGCGATCGCGCGAGCCAAGACGCAGCAGCCGCAAGTGTTTCTCAGTTACCGCAACCAAGAGCCTGACGGGAGTTTAGCGATTCAGTTAGAGGAGGCGATCGCACAAGCGGGATATCCAGTCTTTAGAACAGGGGTGGGAGAGGGTTCGAGCCATTCCTCTGGTGTAGCCCAGGCTGAATTAGCTCAGATTGATCGCCAACTGGCGCAATGTGATTATTTTATCCTGCTCTTGTCTCCCCAAGCCGCTCTGAGTGAAATGGTGATTGAAGAGTTACGACGGGTTCAGGAGTTACGGGATGAGAGTCAAAACGCCAAACCCGTTGTCTTAGCAATTCGGGTGAATTGTCCTCCCCATACCCCTCTCAACCACGATTTACGCAACTATCTCCAGGGAATTGGCTATCAAGAATGGAACGCTCCCCCTGATACACCAACTATAGTTCAGGCGGTGTTGCAACGGTTGTCGGGGAGTGAGGATTGGGAAACTCAAGCTGGGGAAGCGAGCGATGTAGCGGAGGACATCAGAAGCTATCAAACTCCGATCAACCCCTTACCCCCTTTACCTGTGGCTGAACCGGAATTACCCAAAGGTCAAGTTCGGTTAGCTTCCGCCTTCTATGTCGAACGAGTTCCCGATGAAGCCCAATGTTATCAAGAAATCCTCAAACCGGGAACCTTGATTCGCATCAAAGCGCCGCGACAGATGGGAAAAACATCGTTAATGGCGAGAATTTTGTATCAAGCTAGAGAACAAGGCTGTCGCACCGTTCCCTTAAGCTTTCAACATGCGGATAAAAGCGTGTTTACCAATCTCAATCAACTCTTACAGTGGTTATGTGCCAAAATTACCCGCAAGCTGCGTTTACCCCATCAAGTTGAGGCGTATTGGACGGATACATTTGGCAGTAAAGATAACTGCACCGCTTATTTTGAGGATTTTTTATTATCCGAAACCGATTCACCGTTAGTATTAGGATTGGATGAAGTGGATCGGGTGTTTCAACATCCAAAAATAACCGATGACTTTTTTGCCCTCTTACGCGCTTGGTATGAAGAAGCAGGCTATGGGGATAGCGACAGTGATTTGTGGGCAAAATTGCGTTTAGTAGTGGTTCATTCGACGGAAGTTTATATTCCATTGGATATCAATCAATCCCCGTTTAATGTGGGTTTACCGATTGAATTATCAGAGTTTAGTCGAGAACAAGTCACGGATTTAGCCCAACGTCATGGACTCAATTGGCAAACTGATCAGGTTGAGCAATTAATGACAATGGTAGGTGGACATCCTTATTTAGTCCGAGTGGCTTTTTATTATATTGCCAGAGGCGAGTTAACCTTAGAGGAATTGGTGGAGATGGCGCCGACAGAGGCGGGAATTTATGGGGATCACCTACGCCGACATTTATGGAATTTGCAACAGCACCCAGAATTAGCAACAGCATTTGCTCAGGTGCTAGTAGCGCAAGAACCCGTTGAGTTAGAGTCAGTGCTGGCGTTTAAGTTACACAGTATGGGGTTAGTACAGTTACGAGGAAATGCGATCGCACCCCGCTTTGAATTATATCGCCAGTATTTTCGCTGGCGGGTTAGATGACTTGTAGCGATTCCACCTGGGGAGCCTCGCGATCGCGCCTACATAGAACAGTTCTACTATTATATAGAGAGACGTTGAGGTGGGAAAATCATGATGCCAGTGCCAGAAACGAACCAACAGACAGCAATACCTACACCCAACCTCTACGAAACCGATTTTTATGCTTGGACGCAGGAACAAGCATCGTTACTCCGCCAACAGCAGTGGAGTCAGCTTGATTTGGGCAATCTGATTGAGGAGATTGAATCCTTGGGAAAACAGCAACGCCAGGAATTGCGAAATCGGTTGACGGTGCTGATTGGACATTTGTTGAAATGGGAGTACCAACCGCAACGCCGGAGTCGGAGTTGGCTGGCGACGATTCGCGTACAGCGCCGTGATACGTTAGAGTTGCTCAAAGACAACCCAAGTCTAAAGCCTTACATTGAGGATGCACTGGTTTTAGCCTACGAAAATGGCAGAGATATAGCAATGGGAGAAACTGACTTGCCAGAACAAACCTTTCCCCAGACGTGTCCCTACAGTTTGGCGGAAATTTTAGAGGATAGCTTTTATCCAGGTGAACCGAGTGAGTTGGTTAATGAATTGGAGAGATAAACCGACTCCTAATTATAATTCCCGTAGGTTGGGAAAACGCAAGGAAACCCAACATCTATTCCCGTCCAACATCAACACCAAATGTTATCGCCTCCTCTGCACCCCAATCCGCCGCATAAATACCATCTCTAACATAATAGTGAAAACTTGAATACGCCCAATCTTTTGGTGCTTTTACTACAATATAAGATAATATGTCACCTTTGTAGCCATTTTTGTAGGTTAGTCCCTTGGAACGTAGGCGAAGTTATCTTAGTAGGTTGGGTTTCGCTGTCGCTCAACCCAACCTACTTGTACTATCAACGCCTGAAACCGCTGATCTTCCCGAATACTATTAAAAACTGAGTCGGTTTTAGCTATTTCTCTGCATTTGTCAGGATTTAGATAGATTCGTTGAGTGTTAATTGTGTAGGGGCGGGTTTCACGACTATCTTTTCGGTTGCACCCAGATGTGACTAAACCCGCCCCGACTCATAGACTTCCTGTGAAGAGTCAGATGGTGTTGGGTTTCGTTCCAAGGACCCAACCTACTTCACTAATCGAAATTTACAGGAGTTGCGATCGCGTCAGATTGATACACCTCAAGTTGAGAATGTGTTATACAGCTTTTCTGGGCGCAAGACGAGACGCCCCTACAAGGTTACTAAACGAATATTAAAATGGATTGAAACTCTTATCCAGTCGTCTTTAGACGACTTGAGCTTTTAGCCTTGGGTTTAAACCCAAGGCAGTTTAATTCAAATCCCTAATCTGGTGTCTTCTACCTCCTCTTGCAATCCCCATGAGTAAAGCCCAACCCATCACCTCCCCCTACAAAGTTGGGGGTCATCTCCCACTCAACGCCCCTAGCTACGTGGTGCGACAGGCTGACACGGAACTTTATCAGGGGTTAAAGGCGGGGGAATTTTGTTATGTTCTTAATTCCCGCCAGATGGGTAAAACCAGCTTGCGGGTGCGGGTGATGCATAAGCTGCAAGGGGAGGGTTTTGCTTGTGCGGCGATTGATTTGACTAAAATCGGTTCCCAGGATATCACAGCCGATCAGTGGTATGCGGGGATGATGAGACGGTTGGTGACGAGTTTTCCGGCGCTACGGGGGTTTAACTTAAGGGGATGGTTGCGCGATCGCGAATATCTACCCCCGATCCAACGCTTGAGTGAGTTTATCGAACAAGTGCTGCTGGAGTCTATCCCCCAAAGGGTGGTAATTTTTATTGATGAAATTGATAGTATCCTCAGTTTAAACTTTCGCACCGATGATTTTTTTGCGGTACTGCGGGCTTGTAATGAATATGATCGCCTCACATTTGCCCTGTTTGGTGTAGCCACTCCTTCAGATTTAATTCAAGATAAAAAACGTACCCCCTTTAACCTGGGTCATGGGATCGAATTGCATGGGTTTAAATTGGCTGAAGCTCAACGATTAGCCGCTGGATTAGCTGATAAATATAACCAAGCCCCAACTATCTTAGCGGCTATTTTAGAGTGGACGGGGGGACAACCCTTTCTCACCCAAAAACTCTGCCATTTAATTATCAATAGTGACTCATCCCCCACGCCCGGAAAAGAAGATGAATGGGTAGCGCAAATAGTCCAGCAGCGCATCCTGGAAAACTGGGAAGCCACCGATGAACCGCCCCATCTGAAAACCATCCGCGATCGCCTGTTCCGAATTGGACAGCGGAATCGGGGACTCTTGGGGCTTTATCAGCAAATTTTACAACAGGGGGAGCTTCACGCCTCAGATAGTTCTGAACAACGGGAATTGTGTTTATCTGGGGTAGCGATTAAGCAGGGGGGAAAACTGAGAGTCTGTAATCGCATCTATGCCGCCATTTTTAATGACAGTTGGGTAAACAAAGCTTTAGCGGATTTGCAGGCTAGCTTTGAGCAAATTGTTACCCAACAAGAGCAAAAACTCCTGTCTATGCTGAGTTTTATGGAGGGGAAGGATTTTGCCGATATTCTCCATGAAATTTTAGGCTCAGTTACCCTAAAAATGGGAGAAGCCTTAAGCGTGGATCGGACGACGATTATCTTTATTGATGATCAGCAAAATCAGATTTGGTCGATTATTGCCCGGAATGAAGGAAAAACCTTTCCTGATATTCAAATCCTCACCAATAAAGAAACAGAAGCCCGCCTGACTAACTTTAAGAAATTTAGTGAGATTCCCTTTAACTTTCGCCAAGAGAACCCCGACACCATTCCCGATAAACTCAATCAAACGAACGGCTATGCAATTTACAATGAATTGGTCTATCCCATCGCCAATCAACAGCATAATTTGATTGCTGTGATTCAACTGATCAATAAACTGAAACGGTTTAACAATCCCCAAGCGCCTCTATCGGAACGCATTGATCAACAGGGGTTTACCCTCACCGATCAAACTCAGTTAGATGAATATGCGCCAACTATTTTACGCATTTTAGAGCGATGCCAATACTGTTATAAATTAACCCAACGGTTACAAGCCGCTGAAGCCCTAACTGAAGCCACTCATTCCCTGTCTCATAGCAGTTTAAATTCCGAAGAAATCCTGGGACGAGTTATGGATGCGGCGAAGAAATTGATGAATGCTGATCGCAGTACCCTCTGGTTATTAGATGCAGATAAGCAGGAGTTGTGGACAAAGATTCCCTTTGAAGATGGTTCGATGAGGGAACTACGAGTCCAAGTCGGTCAAGGGTTTGCGGGGAAAGTTGCCCAAACTCAGGAACCATTGAATATTGCCTTTGATTTGTACGATCATCCTGATTCAACCACCGCCCAGGAAACGGATCAAAAAACAGGCTATCGCACCTGTAGTTTACTCTGTATGCCTGTCTTTAGTCCCGATGGGGAGTTACTCGGTGTAACCCAGTTGGTCAATAAACGAAAACCGGGACAATTTCCCGATTATAACCCCGCCGATTGGCCCCAAGCACCGGAATGTTTTCAGGCAAGTTTTGACACCAATAGTCAAAAATATATGCAGATTTTCAACTCCCAAGCGGGGGTAGCGCTGCAAAATGCCCAGAAATTTGAGCGGATTATGCAAAAAGCCGAGAGTCAGCAGCAAAATGTGGTCAGTCAAACCCTGGCGATGCTGAATGCGGTGATGGATAATCAGGGGTTTGATGATATTCTTGATGGTACGTTGCGTTCAATTACGTTAAAGACAGGGAAATCCTTATGTGCCGATCGCACGACTATCTTCTTACTCGACGAAGAAAAGAAAGAATTTTGGTCAATTGTTGCTGAAGATGAAGGGAGTGGTTCCCTGGAAATTCGCATGAGTGCAGATAAAGGAATTGTCGGGGAAGTGGCGCGGTTACAGCAAACCATTAACATTTCTTTTGACTTCTATGATGATCCGCGATCGCAGATGGCAAAGGAACAGGATAAAAGAACCGGATATCGTACTTATACCATGCTGGCTATTCCCCTTTTAAATGAGCAAGGGGAGTTAGTCGCCGTTGTTCAGTTACTCAACAAATTAAAGCGGGTGGCTAATCCCACGGCGGCTTTATCTGAACGCATTGATAAACAGGGATTTACCAGAACCGATGAAGAACGATTTGCCGAAAATGCGCCCTTGATTCAAATGATTTTGGAAAGCTTCCGTTCCTATCATAAAACAGCACGCGGACAACGAGTCGCCGCCGCATTGATGGCAGCTGCCCGTTGTGTTCAAGGTTCTCTAGAGATGGAAGATATTTTACAACGGGTAATGACAGCAGCTAAACAATTATTAAATGCTGATCGCAGCACGTTATGGTTAGTTAACCGTTTAGCGGGAGAATTGTGGACAAAAATTCGTTTTGACGACGGTGAACTCCGAGAATTACGTGTACCAATTGGACAAGGGTATGCGGGTCAAGTTGCGATGACGGGGGAACCTTTGAATATTCCCTTTGATTTGTATGATCATCTTAACTCGGAAACGGCAAAGAAAACCGATCAAAAGACAGGGTATCGCACCTGTAGTTTACTCTGTATGCCTGTTTTTAGTCCCGATGGGGATTTGCTGGGGGTGACGCAATTGGTGAATAAGCGTAAACCGGGCGAGTTTTGGGAATTTGAGAATAATGGGTTCTCCCAAGCCGCCCCGGAGTATTTCCAAATCAGTTTTGATGAAAGTGATCAAAAATATATGCAAATCTTCAATAATCAAGTTGGCGTTATTCTGCAAAATGCTGAACTTTTAGCCGCACTCAAGCGACAGGAAGAAAGTTTACGAGTTAAGCCCTGACACCCACCCGAAGTTTAAACTCCGGGCTTATAGCTCAAGCAAGAGGAGGCGATTGAAATCGCTGCTATACAAACAAAGTCCGCCTGCGCGGACTGGTTGATAACGGGGTTAGCTAACCCGGATTTGGTATGATAACCTACCACCAAATCAAGCGTCGGGGTGGAAAGCCTGACTCCTCCCACGAGTCCCCAGCTTCGTTCAAAACAGCCTCCAGTTCAACCACGGTAAACTCATAACCATCAGTAGCCGCCATTTCTACAAACTCTTCCTTGGTTTTGAGTGCGTCGTACTTAGCTCGCAAGGTTTTATCTTTTCCGCCTGCTTCGAGTAAATTGATCACATTGTCTTGAGACATCTTGGCTGACCTCCATTAGAAACCTGGGTAATACCAATTCTGGATAAAGTTGCACTTGCTCTACCCTACCGCTTACGCTACCTACCCTGACTAAAGAAAAGTTTGCCGGGGTAAATATTCAGTGCAATGTTCCAAGGAAATGGCATGAGATAGCTCATCTCATGGGTAGTATCTCAGCCTCTCCTGTAGTTTTTTGTATTTGAGATATCTTTTTCGGATGATTTTTTCCTGAGAACTGTTGCAATTTATTACTATAAAATTAAAAAATTTTACAATTAATGAACTAGAGACGCACTAATGCAAACAAGCTGCTCAAAAATTAACCTCACGACTCCTCAGGCTGAATCACTTCAAAGTCAGATTCATCCAGAGACACAATCAAAGGAACGTCCTTCGGATTAACTAAATTTTTTTCTAAACAGACTACCCAACGTCCTGACTCTTCACGACCTTGGATAATCCCCTGAATACCCGCAGCATATTCAGGGTGGATAACCCGAATTAAGGTTCCTACCTTGAGCATTAGCCAAATAGTATCTGGTTTCCCGTCCCTAAGCATGAGGGACGTTCTGTAATTTTAACCCTATTTTAACCTTTTGTTATACAGAAGAATACCTAGGGTGACAAGTATGCAGATCCCAGTTTTTGTCAAGGTTTCCGGACATAATAGTTAGCTATTATTCCATCAAGATTAGTCGCAGCGCATCTAAACAAACATACCAGGGAAAGGGGCGGTCTTTGAGATCTGCCCATTTTTCCTTGTAGACTTCAACTTGCAGGTGGTAGTGTTGGGAATGATCAGGAGGATGATGTAGTTTGATATATAACGTTGTCCGGTGTTGTGTCTCACTGGTCATAACCAGCCAACAGGGAAAGGTATTCTCTGCATCGGGATGGCTGGGGAAGGTGAGGTGGTGGGCGCGAATTCCCACATAAGTTAATGAATCAGGAATCGGTTCAACCACCTGAAGCGTACAGCCCCAATCTTGCGCCTCAATTTTTTGGGGTTCAATCCTCCGGGCGGTGGAAAAGTTTTTACATTCAGTAACCTGTGCGACTTCAAAGCTAGGAGGACGCTCGAAAATATTCTCTTTGGCATCATTAGCAATAACCTTTCCTTGGGAAAGAATGAGCAAATTATGGCAGATTCGATAGGCTTCTTCTAGCTTATGAGTAACAAATAAAGTTACACCATCATAAGTAGACAGGGTTTCAATCAGCAATTTTTCAATCCGGCTGCGTAAATAAGTATCCAGGGCGGAAAGAGGTTCATCTAAGAGTAAGGCTTCTGGATGAATTGCCAAAGCCCTAGCTAAAGCAACTCGCTGCTGCTGTCCGCCAGAAATTTGCTCAGGGTAGCGGTTTTCTAACCCTTGCAACTGCATCATATCCATATATTTGGCAACACGCTGTCTGCGTTCAGCCTTGGGCAAATCTTGCAGACCAAAGGCGATATTTTGGGCGATGGTTAAATGGGGAAATAGGGCATAGTTTTGAAACACAAAACCAATCCGGCGTTGGCGACTGGGAAGATTAATCCCACGTTGTGAATCAAATAAAACTCGTCCATTGAGAACAATCCGCCCCTGGTTGGGTGAGTCTAACCCCGCAATGCAGCGCAGTGTCATACTTTTGCCAGAACCGGAAGCGCCTAAGAGTCCTAATGGCTGTCCATTGGCTTCTAATTGAGTTTCTAATGTAAACCCAGGTAAGTGCTTTTTCAGGTTGACAAAAAGTCCATTATCGCCATATCTGACCCCCCTGTAATCCTCCCTTAGCAAGGGGGGACGGCGATAGCCGGGAGGGTTTTTCGTGGCATAATTAAAGAATGAGATTACATTTGCCACACGATCTGTGGCGATGGATAACCAATGTGCGATCGCGTGCCACTTGGCGGAGTGCTGTGTTCCTGACCAGTAGTTGATTGCAGCAATTACCAAGAGTGCGATCGCCACCATCAGCAACACCCAATTCAACGCCTCTCCCATCTTACCCGCTTCCGCCGCAAAGAAGATCGCGATCGGCATAGTTTGAGTTTTACCCGGAATACTACCGGCTAACATTAATGTGGCACCAAATTCTCCTAAAGCCCTGGCAAACGCTAAAATCGTTCCCGAAACAACGCCAGGTAATGCCAAAGGTAAGAGAATCTGCCAAAAAATCCGCCATTCTGATGCCCCTAATGTCCGAGCGCAGTGAATCAAATCCTTGTCAATTTGTTCAAAGGCACTCAGTACCGTTTTATACATCAAGGGAAACGCCACAACTGTAGCCGCGATAACCGTTGCTGACCAGGAAAATATTACCGTAATTCCTAATTGCTTTAACAGTTGTCCAACGGGACTATTTCTGCCTAGTAGTAGCAGTAGGAGAAAACCGATAACCGTCGGCGGTAGCACCAAAGGAAGGGTAAACAAACCATCAATTAATCCTTTCGCTTTACCGCCATAGCTATACATCCATCGGGCGGCGGCAATTCCCACTGAGAAAGCGAAGATTGTAGCGACAAATGCAGTTTTTAGAGAAATCCACAGCGGAGATAAATCTGAATAGGGCATTCCACCAGTCCAGTAATCGAATTATGGCGAGAAGGTTGTGGGATGGTTCGATTGATAATATCTCAGCTTTTCCTGGCGTTTTCTGTAGTTTAACTATCTTTTTATACCTTAGGTCCGTAGTAGGGAGCTTTAGTCTATAAACTAAACTTATGAACTCGCCTTGATTAAACGGTGAAATGGCAGGATTATTTTTTTAACGCAGAGGTACGCAGAGGTAAGCGCAGAGGTACGCAGAGGGAGTTGGCTGTTGGGGAAGGACATTTACAATAGTAGGGGCGCAAGGCTTGCGTCCAAGGCATAGTATCTCATTCGATCAGGAAACTCTATATTTGAAACCGTTAATCGCTAGCCAAGCTGAAACCATATTCCTTAAACACAGTTTTAGCAGGTTCAGTTGAGAGAAACTGCACAAATGCTTTCGCTGAATCTTGATTTTCACTCTCTTTTAATACCGCAACTGGATAAATAATTGGTGCGTGAGACGCTTCTGGTGCTGTGGCGATAACCTTGACATTATCTGATACGTTAGCATCCGTGGCATAGACTAAACCTGCCTCAACATTTCCGGTTTCTACATAAGAGAGAACTTGGCGCACATCTTTGGCAAAAACCAGTTTACCTTGGATGGGTGCATATAACTTCAGTGAAGTGAGGACTTCCTTTCCATATTGTCCAGCGGGTACACTTTCCGGGTCGCCAATTGCCACTTTGTTCACTTTATCGGTACTCAATTCTTTGAAATCAGAAATATCTGTCTTATCCTTTGGTGTAACCAGAACAATTGAATTTTTCAATAAGTCTTTGCGCGTATCCGTTAACAGCAAATCTTTCTCTTGCAAAGCGTTCATCTGTTTCGGCGCGGCGGAGAGAAAGACATCTACAGGCGCTCCTTGTTCGATTTGCTGTTGCAGAGAACCCGAAGAGCCAAAGTTATAGGTAATGGTAACGTTAGCTTGTTCTTGAGTATACAACGGCGCGATCGCTTTCATGGCATCCTGGAGGCTAGCCGCTGCTGATACCGTGAGTTCTACAGATTCGGGTGACGTTGCAGAAGGGTTTGGAGGTGTCATTTGAGAACAACCCACGACGATTAGGAATGTCGCAACCATCCAAACCATTGAGAGAACACGTCGTTTTTTCATTTCCCTGTTGCCTCAGCTAATGACTGAGGTGTAGTAAAGGTACAAAAGGTGTTGATAGGATCATCGTACTAATGATTGCCAAACATTGATTGCACAGAAGCGCCATGGCACATCTGGGAACAGCTTTGTACAGACGTTCCGCCGGAACGTCTCTACTTGTTACTTCGGCTCAATTTCCACCTGGATATCAGCAGGCTTGGCATAATAGGGAGCAGTTAACACCAACCCATCTACGCCCGTTGCCGCATAATTGGCAATATTGGCGTCATTAATCCCGCCAGCAGCCAGAGTAATCAGCGTTGGATTCATGGACTTAATCTGGGGAATTGCCTCCGCTAATGCCTCAACATTTACTTTGTCAAATTGAATCCCATCGATGCCTGAAGTGGCTAGGTTAAAGGCGGTAGCCATATCTTTAACTTCAACAATGACTTTCTTTTCCTTAACCTGGCGCTTAATGACGGGTAGTTGCTGAATTAGTTGGTCAATTGAACCCAAAAAGTTGAGATGCTGTTGGAAGATTAAAACAGTTTCCGAAACTCCCAATCGATGGGGATATGCTCCACCCGCTAAGATGGCTTTCACGGCGATGGGTTTAGTTGCTGGGATAACTTTGCGAGTGGTATAGAGCATCACATCCTGATTCGCCGCTTGTGCTATCTGCACCAGATTGTAGGTTTTGGTGGCTACTCCGCAGGCATACTCAAGTAAATTCTGGGTAGGTTTCCAAGCCAGATGTAAGGCGGCGGCGTTTCCGGTAGCACTGAGAAAGGGGACTCCTGCGTCTAAGATTTGACCCGTTGCCAAGATTGCTGTCACGTCTGCCCCAGTTTGGCGTAAGATACTGGCGGCTTCTTCGGTGCAGGCTAGAACGGTTTTGGCGCGAGTGGTAAAGCGGATTGTCCCCGTGCGATCGCCAATTCCTAGCACCTGAGTGGTTAAATCAAAATAGGGAACGTCTTCTTGGATTAACTGCTGTAGTAACTGCTGTGAGATAAAAACCATTACTTATGCCGCATTTTTGCCTTCGGTAGTCTGTTTTGGCTATATCAGTTTTGCGAGGGTAAAAGTGAGTAAAATAATACAATTAGCTGTTTTTATAAAATTATTCAGCGAAATCAGCAAATCCAGTAATTTTTGGTATTATTAGCTGGTTAACCAATGACTAAATCAGGGATTGAACTATGGAAGTTAGCGCTCGCAATACCTTTAAAGGGACAGTAAAAAAGGTTATACCTGGAGCCGTTAACAGTGAGGTGACTATAGAAGTTGCTCCTGGGGTGGAAATGACGGCAATTATCACCAAGTCTTCTGCGGAACGGCTCGGTCTTGCCGAGGGTAAGGAAGCGTATGCTGTTGTTAAAGCGACAGATGTCATGGTGGCAACGGATTAAAGGGTGCGTGATTGAACACAGGTTGTCCCAAATTCTCAGTTTTCACCAATTAGCAGCCGCCCTGAATCGTAGGGGCGCACAGACGTGCGCCCTGACCGGCTTGTAGTAAGGGCTAAAGCCCTAGGTTTCGTTGGGTTTCCTTACGTCAACCCAACCTACAACCTATTCCACAATTTGTGAAAGAATAATTAAACCTTAACCACAACCTAAGCCACTCCCGGTACATTCTCCAACTTTACCAGCGGCAACTTGCCGTTTACCCTTCAACTTTGACAAATCACTCCCTTCATAAACCGCTTGCAATCCCGTCTCAATAAAACCGCTCATTTCCACGGGAAGCACACCGCACTTGGTCAAAATTTCTTTGGGGTTATCGCCAATACTACTCGCTAAAATCGCTCGACAATCTTTAAGCATATTAGCGACTTTTTGCCACCGTTCAAAACCACTTCCCCGTTCAGGGGCGAGGCGTTCTTCCACTAAGGTAAAGCCTTGATCGGTTTTCTGCCAAATCTGAAACTGATCCGCTTGACCTAAATGCTGATTCACCAGAATTCCTTCAACGCTTGCCACAGCCACATAAGGGCGTTCTTTTTCTTCAATGGGAATAACTTTCTTAGAACAAGCAATTAAACAACCGTGGAATTCCTCGGACTGATCCGCGCCCAAAAGTCCCACGGCATCTGCCCGACAGCGCGTGCAATGGCGCATTTGCGGTAAATATTCCTCGCATTCTTTGCGGATTTTCGCCATCATAATTGCATCGGGTTCAGTCAATCCCTCAAATGGCGTTTCTGCGGTGGGATACATCGCCATGGCATTAAATAAATCTGCCCCCAATTCTGCCATAGCTTTGGCGACTTCCACCACATGATGATCATTAATTCCCGGCATGACAATGCAATTAATTTTCACCGTAATTCCTGCGGCTTTCAGTCCTTTAACGGCGGCTAATTGGCGTTCTAAGAGTAACTGAGCGCCTTTTAATCCCTGATACACTGACTTTTCATCCCGCACCCAACGGTAAACTTTGCGAGTAATATCAGGGTCGATCGCGTTGATGGTAACGGTAACGTGACTGACGCCAATTTCGGCAATTTCTTCGATATACTCGGATTTGAGATTCAAGCCATTGGTCGCCAAGCAGAGAATTAAGTCGGGAAACTTTTCCCGCAGTAGGCGCATTGTGCCTAAGGTTTCCTCTGGATTCGCAAAGGGATCACCTGGACCAGCAATTCCAGCAACACTAATTCTCGGTTCTTTCTCTAATACCTTTTCCATGTAAAAAGCGGCTTGGGCGGGAGAAAGAATAGTACTGGTTACACCGGGTCTACTTTCGTTGACGCAATCATATTTACGATTGCAATAATTGCATTGGATATTGCACTTAGGTGCCACAGGCAAATGAACTCGTCCGAACTGTCCTTTTACCTTGACATTAAAACAAGGGTGATTTTCTAAGTTAACCGTAGCTGTCATGGTTTTATCTCCTGAAGTGATGAGTTGAATTTAGAGAAACACTCTCTAAACTAAGTCAGTAACAAATGGTTAAATCGTGACTCGTAAACAAATGACAAATGACAAAACTAGAGATAGCCATACCCCACAGGTGAATCGGTTTGCTTCTTCTCGATAATTGCATTCACAATCCGATCCAATAGGTTCTGAGTGCCGCGATAACCCAGATGTAGCATCCGCTGTCCGCCAAAGCGATCGTGAATTGGGAAGCCTACCCGGATCAGGGGAATTTGATGTTGTTTGGCTATGGAATATCCTTTACTGGTGCCAATCAACATATCGGGGTTTAGGCTTTCGATTTCTTCGGCAATTTCATAGAAATCAAATCCTTCTTTGATGATTGGCGGTTCGGTAACAATATCAGCAGTAACCGCGTGAATTGCTTCGGCAAAATGTCCACTATTTCCCCCTGAAGCACATAAGACTATCTTCATGCCAATTTCGGCTAAAAACGCCGTTAACCCGACACACAAATCCTCTTCCCCATAAACAACCACCCGCTTACCAAATAGATATTTATGGGAATCAACATAGGCATCAACTAACCGTCCCCGTTCTAGTTCATGTTTTCTTGGTGTAGCGCAACCAGAAACCTCTTCTAGGGCGTCAAAGAAGCGATCGCACTCTCGCAACCCAATCGGCATACCCAAGGCGTACAGGGGAACACCGCAGCGTTCAGCTAGCAGTTGACCCCCAGAATTACCACTACGCTGCAACACTTGACCGAACTCAATCGTGGCGCTAGAATGTCCCATACTTTGAATTGCTGCAATTGGCGTTCCCCCTTCCGGAATCTTTTCATAGTCCATTTGGGCGGGTCCGTCTAAGGTTTCTGAGATATCCGGTAGGATAATTCCCGGATGATTAAAATCATCGAGAACTTCTTTTAAATAACGGATATCGGCTGGAGAGACTAATCCAGGTAAAAGATTGACTTTGGACCTGTTGAGTGTGTAGGGGCGGGTTTCACTACTATCTTTTTCTGTTCGCCCAGATGTGACTAAACCCGCCCCGACTCCTGGGGATTGGGAAGACGTTGCGGGTTCGACTGTTTCCGATTCAACTAATTGATTAATAACTGCCCTTACTGTGGCATGAAAGCCTTCGATATGGGTGCCACTATAACTGGGGGTGGAGACATTCAATAAGGTTGGCAATTCCCTGTCACCAAATTCTTCCTTAAACTCTTTCAAAAATCCTGTGACATCATCACCAATGGTTTCAGTCAAGCAAGTGGTGGCAATTCCCACAACTTTTGCGCCATATTTATCCATGACATTGAGGATACCTTTTTTCAGGTTAGGTCCTCCGCCATAAACGGCGTGTTTTTCACTCAATGAAGATGAGGCGATGTCAATGGGTTCGCGAAAGTGACTAATGATATAACGCCTCATGTAGGTGGCGCAGCCTTGTGATCCATGCAGGAATGGCACAGTTCCCTCAATACCTCGAAACGCGATGCAAGCGCCGAGAGGTTTACACAGTTTACAGGCGTTAGTTGTGGAAACGTAAGCTTCTGTTTTTTGTTTAATTTTGAGTTTCTTAGACATGGGTCAATCGGTGGCAGCGAATTAGGTAACGGATGAGGAAGAGGCGGAATATTGAAGCTAAGAATGGTTTTTGCGCGGTACGAATCTCCATACCGGAGACATGACAGTGCTATGTACTTCTTTGGCAAAATTAACCATTCCCACAAACCCTTCTAACGCTTCTTTGCGTTCGTGGTTGTGGTCGCAAAACCCTAGCCCTAATTTATAGGCAATGGGTCGTTCTTTCACTCCACCCACAAAGATATCAACATCTTTTTCTTTTAAAAATGCTGATAGTTCTAAGGGGTTAGAATCATCAACAATAATTGTGCCTTCATCTGTGACTTCGTGGAGTTCTCGGTAGTCTTCGCTGGTTCCCGTTTGCGAACCAACCATAACCACATCCATGCCTAAAAGTCGGAACGCTTTAACTAAGGAAAAAGCTTTGAACGCACCGCCAACATAAATCGCCGCTTTTTTACCTTGCAAGTCTTTGCGGTACTCTTGCAGTTTAGTATACAACAGCGTTAATTCTTCACGCACTAATTCTTGAGCGCGTTTGAGAATTTCTGGGTCATCCTCGAAGAATCGGGCAACTTTATACAAGGCTTCTGCCATGTCTTCTACGCCAAAATAAGATACTCGCAGAAAAGGAGTTCCATACTTCTCCTTCATCATCTTGGCTAAGTCCATCGTCGCCCCAGAACACTGAACCACGTTGAGTGCAGCGCCGTGCGATCGCGCAATATCCCCAACTCTACCATCGCCTGTGATGTTGGCAACAACCTGGATACCCATGCGTTCAAAATATTCACGGATAATCCAAATTTCTCCGGCTAAATTAAAATCGCCCAAAATATTAATACTGCGTGGAGAAATTCCTGTAGTATCCCCTGTACCGACCAAGCGGAACATAGCGGTACAAGCGGCATTGTATCCCGCCCGTTTGTTGCCCTTAAATCCTTCTGATTTAACGGGAATTACCGGGATTTTTTTTTCTTGGCTAACTCGCTTACAAATCGCTTCTAAATCATCGCCAATAATGCCCACTATACAGGTAGAATAAACAAACGCTGCATTAGGGTGATGTCGGTCAATCAGTTCCGTTAACGCCTGATAAAGTTTTTTCTCACCACCAAAGATGACATCGCGTTCTTGTAAGTCAGTGGAAAAACTCAACCGATGCAATTCTGGACCCGATGAAAGCGCCCCGCGAATATCCCACGTATACGCCGCGCACCCGATAGGTCCATGAACTAAATGAACCGCATCAGCGATTGGGTATAAAACGACGCGAGAACCACAAAAGACGCAAGCCCGTTGGCTAACTGCACCAGCAAGGCTGTCTTTATTACATTCAAGGTCAAATGGTTGGTTCCCCTTGCGGTGAATTTGCTTTTCACGTTCTTGGAAAATAACAGGTTCCATGTCGTCAGGCTCAAAAATGTTGTACAAAAATACTGTTAGAAGAAGTGAAAAAGGCGAGTAATTTGGTGTTGAATTTTACTGGTATATTCGGTAAGCCCCGACACCCGCCAAGAACTCAAGTTCTTGGCTTATAGCACAAGTCGTCTAAAGACGACTAATGAATTCCAGTCGTCTTTAGACGACTTGTGCTTTTGGTTCCTTGGGTTTTAATCCAAGGCTGTTTAATGGGAGTGGTGCTAAAATTTAACTAACAAAGAGATAATCCTCTGCGGGTTTGCCGTCTTCTAAGGCGTCGAGGATTTCGTCAATGGCTTCTTCATCAACATTACCGTACCAGTAATTGTCTGGGTAAACCATCATCACGGGTCCGTTGTTGCACAGATTCATGCATCCAGTTGGAGAAACAAGAGCGTCTAAACCGCGATCGGTGATTTCTGATTCGAGATACTGGATTAAAGTAGTAGAATCCTTTTTCTGACAAACTCCTTTAGCGTCGCCATTAGCTCTAAAGCTGGAACAAACGAAGATATGGTGTTCAGGTTTTTGCATGATAAACCCCCTTAAAAAGGATAAAAAATTAAGGATGATTTTTGAGTTTTTAAGGAATAACTCAAACCTTTGGTTTAGGCGGGTTTAGTCTCATCAGGGTGACAACATAAGATAAGAGTTAAACCCGCCCCTACCTCTAGCGAACCAATTCAAACAGCTCATCGGGAGCATCCCGGTCTAGGCGTTCGAGTAAGGTGTTGCAAATATTAGACAGCAGGTAGATACCGCCCCAGTAGCAGGCTGTGGGGAAATAACTGTGACCGACGCGATCTAGAATGGGGAAACCGAAGCGCACGATCGGAATATCTTCATCACGACCGATATACTTGCCGTATTCATTACCCAAAAGCAAATCGACGGGCTCATTTTTAATCAGTTGATGCAGGTAGAATAAGTCTGCATTGGCAGCGACAACAGCATCAGGCACCGTATCCTTGAGGATATCTTTGACCCGTTCTTCAAAGCGCTTACCGACAGGGCTACCGGTAATCACGTAAACCGGTAACATACCGCAGTCTACGAGAAACTCAGTCGCTGAAAGAACTTGGTCAGGGTCACCATATACGGCAACCCGCTTACGATACAGGTACTGCTGCATATCCGTCATCACATCCACCAAACGTCCCCGGTCATCATTGAGCGACTCAGGTGGCGTAATATCACTGAATTCAATCAACGCTTGGACAAAGCGGTCAGTAGCGCGAAGACCGATGGGTAAGTCCAGGACACGAGACGGAACTTGGCACTTGTTTTGCAGTGCGGTGGCGGCGGCTTCAGAGGTAAAATTACCCAGGGCTAAGGTGGCGGTGCTATTCCCCGTGTCGATTAAATCGGGAATTTGCGTACCTCCTTTCGGGTACATCTGAAAATCGCCAGTTTTCGGCGTATCCACCACATCCGAGGTATCGGGGAAGACAATCGCTTCAATACCCATTTGGGTCAGCAACTGCTTAACCGCCCGCACATCAGAGGGTTCGACATAGCCAGGAATAATGTTGAGCTTGTTATTCGGCGTATCGGTTTTCGCAGATAAATAGGTCACCATCGCCTTGGTCATATTTGACCAGCCCGTGATATGAGAACCGACGTAGCTGGGAGTATTGGCGTGAATGACGTATTTTCCTTCTGGAACTGCTCCAGATTCACGGGCTTGGCGGATAAAGGTGGGAATATCATCGCCAATGGTTTCAGATAAGCAAGTGGTACTAACCGCCACCATATCCGGATTGTACACGGTAAAAATAGTGGTCAGGGCTTGCTTGAGGTTCGCACCACCGCCGAACACAGACGAACCCTCGGTAAAGGCGCTGGTTGCTGCCATGATAGGTTCTCTGTAGTGGCGTGTCAGGTGAGATTTGTGGAATGAACAGCAGCCTTGGGAACCGTGGGAGTTCGGCAAGCAGCCGTGAATCCCTAATGCGGCGTACATTGCACCAATGGGCTGACAAGTCTTAGCAGGATTGATTCGTAGCGCCTTGCGTTCAACGATTTCTTTAGGGGTTGCTTCTAACATGATTCTGGTTCTCCTTTGTGGGGATTGAGTAAGTGTTGAATATGTAGGGGCGGGTTTCACTATTAACGTTGCTTGTTCAACCCAGATGTGACTAAACCCGCCCTGCTCGCAAGAATTCACTGATAACTTTCTTGCTCTCAGACGCTAAAAGCGCGTCTGGAACATGGCTAGCTCTGCCAGGGAGCTTTAACCAACTTCCAAGTGGGGTTGTTAATCCGCATATCGATATCTTTGGCGAAATTAACCGCACCTTGGAATCCGGCAAAAGGACCGCCGTAGTCGTAGTTGTGAAGTTGCTTACAAGGAACGCCAAACTTCTCAATTACATACTTGTCCTTAATCCCGGAACCGACGATATCGGGCTTGAGGCGCTTGATTAGAGTTTCTAGCTCATGATGGGAGATGTCATCAATCATCAATGTATCTTCACCCATCTCCGAAATCATCCCCTCGTACCGATTGAGGAATCCTTCTTCTTTAAGCTGCTCCACCCATGCCGGGTCAGCAGTTAGTTTGTAGCGTTCGGGGTCTTTTTCGACACGCAACTCTTCGATGTTGCGGGAGTCGGCGTCTACTTTCAACGGTAGGACTTGACGACCTTCGTAGTCATCCCGGTGGGCGAACTCATAGCCGGCGGCAATGGTTTTGATGCCCAAGTCAGCAAACAAATCTTGGTAGTGGTGAGCGCGAGAACCGCCTACAAACAGAATCGCACTCTTGCCTTGCAACCGTTCCCGAATCGGTGCAATTTCCGCTTCTGCGGCAGCCACTTCTTCGGTAATCACCTCTTCAATGCGCTGGGTGAGTGCCTCATCATTAAAGAATCGGGCAACCTTACGCAAGGACTTGGCAAAAGCTTGAACGCCGATGAAGCTGACCTTCGTCCAAGGAACCCCAAACTTGGTCTCCATCATCTCCGCCATGTAGTTAATTGAGCGGTGACACATGACCAAGTTAAACTTAGCTAAATGGGCTTTTGTTGCTGCATCGTAAGTGCCGTCACCACTAAATGTGGCAATGACTTTAATCCCACACTTCTCAAGCACCCGCTCAATTTCATAGGAATCGCCGCCGATGTTGTACTCACCCAAAAGGTTGACGGTGAAGCCTTCAATTTCTTCGTCTTCTGCTTCGCCTTCACCAACCCAATTTTTAAAGAAGCCATTGTTAGCGATGTGGTGACCCGCAGACTGGGAAACGCCTTTATATCCTTCGCAGTTAAAGGCGACAACCGAAATGCCCAGCTTTTCTGTCATCTCTTTGGCAACGGTTTGGATATCGTCACCAATTAACCCGACTGGACAGGTGGCTGTGATGGTAATTGCATTGGGCTTGAAGATGTCATAGCCTTCCTGAACTGCCTGACGCAGCTTTTTGACACCGCCGAAGACAATATCAGAGTCCTGCATATCAGTGGTGACGCAGTAGCTCATGTAATTCTTGCCATCTTCACGAGTCCGATACTGATTACGCCGTGTCATCCAGGTGTAGTAAGAACAGCCCACGGGTCCGTGAACAATGTGAAGCACATCACCAAAGGGACCAACAACCACCCCTTTACATCCGGCAAAGGCACAGTGTCTGGTGTTGAGAATGCCAGGAACCGTCCGCACATTAGCCTGAATTTCCTGTCCTTCGATGGACGGGTCCCGCATAACGATATGCTTTGCCCGTTTTCTGGCAACTTTGGCTGGGTAGGGCGCCACCATCTCTTTGGTAACGTCTTTCGGGTCTACTGTATACGTAGCCTTTTCTAATTTCAAGGTATCTGAATCATGGGGAGTCATAATCGTTTTCTCCTGTCTTAATTGCTTTCCTGGAAGGGCGGATTCAATCAAGTTATTGATAAAACCAGCCCCTACATCGGGAGTTCCCAGACGTGCCATGGCACGTCTCTACATGGCTGGGAAACCTTAGCCCGTCATTTCATCAATTGCGACTAAACCTGTTTCTTGGGTTCTAACTCGGACACTATCGTCAACGGGCAAAACAAAGATTTTTCCATCTCCTGGGTTACCGGTTTGATTCGCTTCAATCAGGGCGTCAACCACTTGCTGAACGTTGTCATCGGGAACAACCAGACTGAGCATCCGTTTGGGAATTAAACGGTGTCCTTTAGCGAGGAGGGGCAGCAAATCACTGCTATCTTGGGGATTTTCGTTAATCGCTTTTACTAACTGAAAGTCCACAGGCTGCCTGCCTCGACCGACCACTTTTACCGCTGTCAATGAAGGAAAACCAGCTTCACTTAATGCTTCTTTCGTCTGGTTAATTTTGTTCATCCTGATGACAGCAAGAACTTCTTTCATAACCTTCAACACCGAGATTTAGTCTCGTGCCTCCTAACATAAACCGGGGAGTTCTCTTGTAGAAACCGTTCTTAGCGATTTCTACAAGAACAACGGATACAAAATGGGTCTCATCTTTAGCGCGTAGCCAGCGCAGGTTCTTTCGTACTCGACTCGTTTTTTCCGGAGCTGATGGTGTAGACTTCTTCCACAGGACTGACAAATATCTTGCCGTCTCCTGCTGCTCCTTCTGCTCCCGTGCGAGCGCTGCCTAGAATTGCCCGAATTACAAACTCTTTTTCGGCATCGGGAACCACCACCATCAAAAGGACTTTAGGCAGTTCATTGTAAAGCACGTTGCCAATTTTTAGACCCCGTTGTTTGCCTCGACCAAAGACATCAACTTTAGTAACGGCTGGATAACCGACGTCTAAGAGCGCTTGCATTACTTCGTCACTCTTTTCCGGTCGAATAATCGCTCTAACCATGATCGTCATGGGATGTTACCTCCAAACAATTGCGATTGTATTTCAGGGGTGGAAGGTATGGAATGTTTTCTAACCTTCCACCTACAACACACACTGCATCTTTAACCGTACAAGCCGAACTTAACAAGTAGTTTTTCCAACTCGTCATTCTTCATGGGTGTGGGAACGACATGATTGGTATTTTCATCAATCGCTTTAGCTAAGCTGCGATAGTGGTCAGCTTGCTCACAATCGGGGTCATATTCAATCACTGTCTTGCGGTTAAGTTCTGCCCGTTGAACCATATTGTCGCGGGGTAAGAAATAAATCATCTGAGTGCCGAGGGATTCAGCCAATGCTTCGATAAGTTCAGCTTCGAGATCAACCTTACGGCTGTTGCAAATCAAACCGCCTAAACGAACACCGCCAGATTCAGCGTATTTTTGAATGCCTCGGCAGATGTTATTGGCGGCATACATTGCCATCATTTCGCCAGAGGTAACGATGTAAATTTCTTGGGCTTTACCTTCCCGAATTGGCATAGCGAAACCGCCGCAAACTACGTCGCCTAGTACGTCGTAGAAGGCATAGTCAAGACCTTCACTTTCGTCATAAGCGCCGAGTTGTTCGAGCATACTAATTGAGGTGATAATGCCTCGACCCGCACAGCCTACGCCCGGTTCTGGACCACCGGATTCTACGCAGAGGGTTTTGCCATATCCTTCTTTGCGAATTTCGTCGAGATCGACGTCGTCGCCTTCTTCGCGCAAGGTATCTAACACACTCTTTTGGTGCAAACCACCGAGCAACAAGCGAGTAGAGTCTGCTTTGGGGTCACAACCAACGATCATAATTTTGCGACCAAGTTCGACAAGTCCAGCCACTGTATTTTGTGTGGTTGTGGATTTACCGATTCCACCTTTACCGTAAATAGCAATCTTCCTCATTTCAGACCTCCATTAGGATCAATTATTTGAGGTGTCGAATTCATTTCGACTGACAAAATTAACGTTTAATTGAAGTTAATTCGGGAACATTTTTTCTATGTAAGTATCCGAAAGCTTCAAGTTAATCAGGAAGACATTGAACTTTTATCGAGGTAGCCTTTTTTGTTTTCCTGATGATTTAATAATAGAAGTCAACTCAAGCTATAAAAGTGCGCTTTGCTACAAAAACCGAAGTTTATTAGTTTAGTTTTTATTCGGTATTTTTCTGTTTGTAACAAACCCTAGATCTTTCTATGTGAACGATAAATTAATTGCTTAAAGACAATTGATTGAAATCTTTATTTATTATTAAATAGTGACTATTAACACTGTTTTAAATTCAGGCTTATTAAGGTAAATGTTAATTATTTGTAGAGTCAATCTGACCTGTTATAGGTCAAAAAAAAACCTTGGCAATTTACCAAGGGTTATCACGGAGTTAAGTTAAAACCTGTTCAATCAGAAACTGAAGTCAAAAGTTACACATTAAATTTAAACAACGGCTTCAACAATAAGAGTAGGAGACACTCGTTCCTGAAGCCGCTTTTCGATCGCCATCTTCAGTGTAATCATCACACTGGGACAACCATCGCACGATCCTTTGAGAACCACCTTGACGCGATCGCCCTCTACGTCATACAACTCCACATCGCCACCGTCATAGGCTAATGTTGGACGCACTTCCGCCTCAAGTACCTGCTGAATCAAGGTAATTTTTTGCAAGTTCGTGAGTGTGCTAGGGGTTTGAGATCCTCCCTCGCCCGCATTTCTAGGGGAAGTAGATGGAGTGGATTGAGTAGCAGCGACAACGGAGGGTTGAGGAATCGGAGATGACAAGGATACCGCTGTATTTAATTTCTCCTGTTCTTGAGTAACATCGATCACCAGATCATCGATATCTGCCAAACAAGACCCACACCCCCCACCGGCTTTAATATAGTTGGTAACTTCTTCGGCGGTGGTGAGGTGATTTTCCCGAATCAGTCGCTTAATCTTGGCGGAACTGACGCCGAAGCAACTACAAACCAGGGGACTTTCGTCCTCTTCCTCCGGTCTAACCGGAACCCCTTTATAATTAGAAATCGCCGCTTCCAGGGCTTCTTGACCCATCACCGAACAGTGCATCTTCTCCTGAGGTAAGCCACCCAAATAGCTAGCAATCTGGCGATTCGTCAGTTGCAGAGCCTCATCAACCGTCATCCCCTTAATCAGATCAGTCAGCGCCGAGGAAGACGCGATCGCACTCGCACAGCCAAAGGTTTGAAAACGGGCTTCTAGGATGGTATCGGTTGTAGTATCAATCCTCAGATACAAGCGCAACGCATCGCCACAAACAATACTACCAATCTCACCAACCGCGATCGTTTCTGTCGTACCACAATCTTGAGTCGCGATCGCGCCCATATTATGAGGATTATGAAACAAATCCATTACCTTGTCAGTGTAGTCCCACATCGCTTATTCTCCCGTTATTTGTCATTCGTCTTATGTCATTCGTCTTATGTCATTCGTCATTCGTCATTACGTCAAGTCGGGGCGGGTTTAATTACATCTAGGTGTAACCGAAAAGATAGTAGTGAAACCCGCCCCTACAATTCCCCTGATGTAGAGACGTAGCATGCTACGTCTCTACAGCACCGTCATCACCCCTCTACCCTTTTGCTCCCTGGCTGTTTGCAGCCAACCTTGTTCTTCGTCCGCTTCATTCTTGAAGGGGGAAATACTTCGCAAACGTTCTACAATTGGTGGCATTACTTCCAACACCCGATCAATTTCCGCCGAGGTGGTATATCGGGACAAACTAAAGCGAATCGAACCATGGAGAAGGGTATAAGGTAGTCCCATCGCCCGCAGTACATGAGACGGTTCTAATGATCCAGATGTGCAAGCAGAACCCGATGAGGCGCAGATACCGAAGCGATCGAGGGAAAGTAAAATCGCTTCCCCTTCAATGTACTTAAAACCAATATTCGTCGTATTCGGTAGCCGCATCGACGGATGACCATTAAGCTGACAATCGGAAATCCGACTCAGTAATCCTTGTTCCAAGCGATCGCGTAATTCCTTCACCTGGGTAACTTCTTCGCTGACGTGCTGGATTGCCAATTCCGCCGCTTTCCCCAGCCCAATAATTCCTGGAACATTGGGCGTACCCCCTCGGCGTCCCCGTTCTTGATGACCGCCAATTAACAGAGGACGGAAGCGCACACCTTTGCGAACATAAAGTACGCCAATGCCTTTAGGCGCATGAAGTTTATGACCCGAGAGAACCAAAAAATCAACAGTACTCTCGCTCATATTCAAGGGAACTTTCCCCACCGCCTGCACCGCATCAACGTGGAACAAAATGCCCCGTTCTTTAACAATTTGCCCAATCCGTTCAATCGGGAAAATCGTCCCCGTTTCATTATTGGCGCACATCACCGAAACCAGCGCCGTGTCGTCGGTGAGAGAGGCTTTAAGTTCCTTGAGGTCAATCAACCCTTTGCCATTAACGGGTAGGTAAGTCACCCGATAGCCTTCTTTTTCCAGTCGTTTGCAAAGACTGAAAACGGCTGGATGTTCCACCGCCGTGGTAACAATGTGCTTCTTTTCCGGTTGGGTGATCAAAGCAGCGCGAATCGCAGCATTGTCCCCTTCAGTACCGCAACTGGTAAAGATAATTTCTGTCGGTTGAGCGCCCAATAATGCCGCAACTTTTTCTCTTGCTTGCTCTAAGCTGCGGGATAATTGTCCACCAAACGTGTGCATGCTGGAGGGATTTCCATAATATTCACTCAGATAAGGCAGCATCTCCTCCAGCACAGCTTCGTCTACACGAGTAGTGGCATTGTTATCTAAATAAATTACACTCATAGGTCTACCTATAGAACATCAGTCTCGCTTGATTGATAATGGCGGATTTAATGTAGGGGCGGGTTTGACTACTATCATTCAGGGTTGCACCCAGATATGAGTAAACCCGCCCCGACAAAGTTTTTGTCAAACATTATCGATAAAACCCACCCCTACACCATTTGATATTGCTCATAGAAGTCCAACACCACGTTTTCAATCACGTCATACGCCTCAACACATTCAATTCCCTTTGCCTGCAATTGTTCTTTGGGACAAGTACCAATCTTGGAAACCAGGACAGCTTGGCAATCACAAAGCGTTTGAATGATGTTGTCGAGTACCTCGGCTTCGCCATAACCGCCTTGGCAATAGGGAGTCACCGGACGACGATCAATACAACGCGCTTGTTCGCAATCGACTTCGTAAATCTCGAATTCTTTGGCATGACCGAAGTGTTGATTAACCAAGCCACCCCCTTTACTGGCAACAGCGACGCGGATTTTAGTCCGATTGGCGATAGAGGAGGTATGGCTCGTTCGAGTGGCTTGCAGGAATTCTTTAAACTGCTCCTTGCCAGTTTGTAGTTCCTGATGTCGTTTAAGGTCGTATTCTGATTTCATCTTCAGATTGTTGATTTTCATGAATTCCTTCCTCCTCCGGTGTCCGCCAATCGCCTTTCTTCAGGTGGTTGTCTAAGGAATTAGCAAATAAATGCACCCTTTAAACCCAACGCCAATACTTAAACAGTTAAGTATAAAGGAGTTTAGCGGTCATCCTTCATACTTTCCTTAATTCCGGCGACATTGGTTTTTATAGCAGTTCTGTCTAAAAATGATGCTTTGTTCGATTCGGATTAAGAGTTATTAGATTAATTAAGTATGAACTCATTACCCTAAAGTCTTAAGATAGGGGCATTTCAAATTTCTTTGGGGGTAGGGGTTCTAGTTTTTTGGGGATGGGGTGCAAGTATTTAAAGGGTGGGGCGCGAGGATTTTTGTACTCAAGCTCAAAGCCAATTGCAGTGCGGGATTGAGCCAATTTTATTCGGTTATTCCTTTGAGTACAAAGCTGTACTCAAAACCCTTATCGGATTAATCTCCAGTTTGACCTTAAATCGAACTTCTGTATCTAAATTAGCATTTTTTGGATAAGTCTGCATTTCTATGGATTTTTTTTAGAATTTCCCGGTTTTTTCATCACCTATCATCACTAATGGTAATATTCTGAGTCCATAAATACTAGAACCTCGACCCAAAAATATTCGTATCCTGGACAAAAAATACGAGTACCCTTATCCCTACAGGACTTTGAAACGCCGATAAAATCAGAACCTAGAGCCTTGAGTACATGATTAATTAGAGGATAAATCTAACCCGTGGCTGATTTTAAAGTTAGCCATCATGCATCTGGTATAAGCAAAAAAAGAATAGATAAACTCCTTTCGAGGGGGGAACGCAATGCTACAGTCCACCACAAATTGCCCAATGACGCGATCGCAGCTTGCCACCCCGGTTAAATCGACGTCATCATCTCCCGTATCCCACCCACTCTCTAGAGTCAGAACACCGTTTCAGGTGATCAAGCAAGGCTGGCGAACCCTCTTAACCGACTTTCAGATTATCTTTGAACGAGATCCGGCTGCCCGTAATCGGTTAGAGGTATTGGTTTGCTATCCCGGCTTACAGGCGCTGATCAGCCATCGCCTTGCCCATTGGCTGCATCGTCAGCGAGTACCATTCCTTCCCCGCTTCATGTCTCAACTGGCGCGATTCTTCACCGGAATCGAAATTCATCCAGGGGCGATGATGGGTAAAGGGGTGTTTATTGATCATGGCATGGGCGTGGTAATTGGTGAAACCGCGATTGTTGGTGATTACTGTTTGATTTACCAAGGCGCAACCCTGGGGGGAACAGGCAAAGAAACTGGCAAACGCCATCCCACATTAGGGAAGAATGTGGTGGTGAGTGCAGGTGCAAAGGTATTGGGGAATATCCAAATTGGCGATAATGTTCGCATTGGGGCGGGTTCAGTTGTGTTGCGAGATGTCCCCACCGATTGCACGGTGGTGGGAGTACCAGGGCGAATTGTGCGTCAGTCTGGCAAACGCATTGATCCGTTAGAACATGGGCAACTACCGGATACACAAGCCGCCGCGCTTCAGGTTTTACGCGATCGCATCACCGAACTTGAACAGCAATTGGAATCATTGAGTAGGGGTTTGGTTACCAAACCCCTAGGGCGTGGTGAGGATGTCAAATAAGCTATTCGGCATTTAATCCGTAATGTCAATAATGGCAAAATTCTTTTTCTGTATTATTGCATATATTTTTGGAGTTAAATGTATATTCCCCAACTTTGTGATCGACTGACATTAGTTACTTTGTGCATCTAAGTCTTGAAAGACTTCCCTAGCAACAACCATGGCATTGATCGCCTTGGGAAATCCCGCATAAACTGACATTTGGGTAATCAGTTCGATGATTTCCTGACGAGTACAGCCAACATTTAATGCACCTTGAATGTGAAATTTTAGCTGGGGTTGGGCATCACCTAGTACAGTGAGAGCGGCAACAGTTGCAATTTGTCTCAATTTTATATCGAGTCCTGGGCGTGATAAAACATCCCCATAACCAAATTCGATGGCAAATCGCATCAAGTCGGGTGAAATGTCTCTGAGACTGTCGCGAGAGCGTTCATATCCGGCTTGATTGACTTGCTCGATCAGTGATAAGCCTGTTTGAAATCGGTTTGGGGTTGCGATCGCGTCTTCCTGAGTCAGTGCGCTTTCAGGAAAGACACTCAGACTGGATTTGAAGCCGCCACCAATCCAGATGCTGGTGATTAAAGCTGTGCTGATCAAAATCGCCAAAACTCTCTGGAGTTTCATTTGCATCTCCTAAACCGCAGATTTAATTGATTAAGTAATGACCTCATTCTATATTCATGATTAAAATAATAACAATAGCGTGTTTAATCACGACTCTCGTGCCAAAAAAGCAATAATCCATGAGCCGCCAACAAGATTTAGACGTGTTTGTGCAAGTCGTCAAAAGCGGCAGTTTTGCCAAAGCTGCTGATGAACTGGAACTGAATCCATCGGCTGTGAGCCGCCGCATCAGCCATCTGGAAAAACGACTGGGGGTGCAATTGTTGAATCGCACGACTCGCCGCTTAAGCTTAACTGAAGTAGGAGAGCGCTATTTCAACCGTTGCCTTAGCATTTTGGCAGACATTGAGGAAGCCGAACGAGAAGCACGACAATACAGTCAGCAACCGCAAGGTAGTCTGTATGTGAGTTGTTCTACCTATTTTGCCTATCGCTTTTTACTCACAAAAATTCCGCCGTTTCTCGAACAATATCCCCAGATTTCTCTCAAATTAATCCTGACCGATGATGTTGTCGATTTGGTGACAGATGGAGTTGATGTTGCCATTCGTATTGGCGAACTTGCTGATGCGTCACTGATTACCCAAAAATTAATCAGCTCTCGTCGCATTATTTGCGCTGCGCCCAAGTATCTTGATCGTTATGGTATACCCAAAACACCTGACGAGCTAACCGATCACAATTGCCTCAGTTTAAATGCCCAAAAAACGACCCTGAACCAGTGGCGATTTCGCGACGCCTCTGGACAACGAGAAATTCGAGTGCGGGGAAACTTTGAAGTTAATAGTGGTCAAGCCCTTTACGAGGCGATTTTAGCAGGAGGAGGTATCGGTCGGGTCATACAATATTTATCTCAACGGGAACTGACATCGGGTCAGCTAGTGCATCTGCTCAAGGAGTATGAGGAGGATAATGATATAAACTACCCAGACCTGCTAAGAGCTGAGGTCTGGGTTTTCAGTAGCCCTGAAGTCATCAAACAAGCTAAGCTGGACATACTCAACAGTTCGGCTTAACTTGCACGATAACCCCGTGCCTCTAGGCTGGTTTATAGACAGCCCCACAAGTGCAATATTATTGGCTCCATTAAAGTCAGCATCCCCATGCCAACCACAATGCCCACACTTAAAAGTCTTGCCACTACGGTAAGACTTTCCCTTTACTGGGTGAATGTGCAGACATTTGTTGCATATTTGAGAAGTATAGGCAGGGGGGACTGGGATAACTTGAACGCCAACAGAAGGTGCCTTATACTCAATAAACATTCGTAACTGATAAAATGCCCACGAGTTTGAGCGTCTACGCTCTGTCTTGCTTCTGGGTTGCTCGTTGGTTCTTTCCCTTATGCCTGTTAAGTCTTCTATAGCAATTGAGGCACTTAACTCAACTGCTCGTTTGACCACTAACTTGGAAATGTTGTGGTTGAGCCACTGCTGATAGCGTCTCTCCCTCCCCGACAGCCGTTTCAAAACAACTCGACATCTACGTCGAGTTGTTCTTGTGCCTTTCGAGGCTTTTTTCTGGAGAGATGCTCTAACCCTGGAAAACTTATCTCGCACCGACTGGATATGCAAGCCGTCCCACCTTTCATCCTCTGATGTAACAGCAATGTCGCGACGCCCCAAATCGACACCAATCACCTTATCAGTATTTTTTTGGTCTGGAGGAGTGTCCTTAATCTGAACATGCAGATAGAACTGACCGTCGCGGTGTTTACATATTTGAGCTGAAGTTGGCTTCCTCCCTTTGAGCTTTCCTCTCTGGTAGTTACCCGGCTTCAACTCAACTCGCTCTCTACCCTGAACAGTAGCAAGGCTTACCGTCCAGTCGTGTTCACGAAATCGAAACAAATCCTTATCACAATCCATACTGCTTGGTATAAAGCCTTTAACAGGCTTGCCTTTTTGCTTAGCTACCTTTCGGTTAGCCGCTACTCTTGCACAAGCTCTGACCGCCATATTCGCTACCAAATTGAATTGGCTTTTAATGGTTTGATAGGTCAAAGATTGGATGGCTATCTTGTTGGTCAGCTTTGGATATGTATGTTCGTTCACGTAGTTGCAAGCATCCGCAAACGCCTGAAGGGTTGCCTCCAATTTGGCTACCTGTTCAGGTGAGGGTTGAAGTTTTACAACTATCGTGAGAACTTGTTTCATGACTACTATCATACCACCTAGCTAGCGGGAAATATTGGAAATACTTCGGGTGTTTAACGTTGGCATTTCCCGCTCTCCCCCAAAGGCTTACCTCCACTTCGTGAAGGTTGAAGCCGTAGCCCCTCGCGATTTAGGTGGGAATTTATGCGGTGTTTCCTGCTCAACGTTATCTGCTGCCCAAAGTTCAATGTTTTGTGGAATTTTTAGCCAAGAGTTTTTCCCATGATGTGACAAGCTTGAGCATCCCTCTGGCATAATCCTTATAGGCAGGCAAGGCAGATACGTACCTGAGATTTCCGGCTGGGGTGTGTGACAGTTTTTGGCGATCGCTCCCACGATTACTGACTCAACCATGCGATCGCGCGTCGAATCCATTCCTCGGCGTTGGGATTTTTCGCCAGCAGCGCATCCTGACTGATCGCATTCAGCGCCTGCGTAATTTCTGCGGTTTCATACCCTAGGGCTAATAGGGTCATTTCCACATCTTCTAAAATTGAGGGGGAGGGTCCCGTTGCACTCGTCGGCGTTTCCACACCCGCCAATTTTCGCCATTCGGATAACTTGGTTTTCAGTTCCAAGGCGATGCGTTCAGCGGTTTTGCTACCCACTCCCGGTGTTTTGGCTAAGGCGCGAGTATTCCCGGTGACAATGGCTTGAACCAGATTTTGCAGTCCCAGGGTATCGATAAGCGCGATCGCTAATTGTGCGCCAATCCCACTCACACTCACCAACTGGCGAAATAAATCCCGTTCTGCGCCGGATGCGAAGCCATAGAGGATTTGTTGGTCTTCCCGGATTTGCAGGTGAGTAAAGACTTGTACCACTTGTTCAGATCCGATCTGAACCTCTTGGGATAGCTGTCGAGTAATTTGTACCTCATACCCAATTTGGTTAACCTCTAAAATCAGAGTAACTCGATTCCCATTCCCTTTCTGAATCGTCGCGACTGTTCCTTTGAGATAACTAATCATTAATTATAAGTATCCAAATTTAGACTGACCGTTACATCAGTAGAGACGCGCCATGGCGCGTCTCTACACCATGGCGCGTCTCTACACTGTTGGTGATCTTCCCTGTTCCCTCTTCTCCTATCCCCAATTCCTAAGCCAGAAATCCCAAATGATGCAGACCTTCTAATATACCATCTGCATAATGTGCCTGAGCGAAATAATGGTAATCTTTTTTGTTCTCCTCATACCATTGACGCAGTTCTGGTCTAGCATTTCCCACAATAATACCCCGTTCTTCCCCAGCACTAAATAGAGCGATATCATTGCCCGAATCACCACAGACGACTGTTTTTGTGGCGTCCATGTCCCATTTTTGCCGCAGGAATTGTAAGGCTAAACCTTTATCCCCTTTTTTAGGCAGAATGTCTAAATCTTGACCTCCACTATAGATTACCTTGACATCTAACCCTTTTTCTTTTAGAGAGGATTCAAGACGGGGCAAAAGTTCTGAGGAAATTTCTTCACTTAGCACATAACTGGCTTTAAACGGGCGCTGTTCGGTGTCAGGTTGAGGAACTAAGTCAGAATAGTGGGCAGCTATAGCCACAACTGCGTCCCGATTCCACCCCTGTGACAGCATATCCGCCCATTCTTGATCAATGATTTGTTCCTGAGGATCGAAGCAAATTTCGGTGCCAACTGAGGTAATCAGCGCATCCGGTGACAATAGGGACTTTTCCCTCGTCAGTTTCCGGTAGAGGGCAGGCGATCGCCCCGTACTATACACGATTTTAGTTCCGTGTTCCTGGCGATGCTGATCTAAGTGCTGATTAAGTTCCTTGAGGGCAGCGTCATCGCCGATTAGGGTGTTGTCTAAGTCGGTTACGAATAAAAATGCAGTCATCGCAATCTCACTGATGATTAGAGTTTGCCTCTGCATTATTTCGCAAAAGCGCCGTATTAGCCAAGGGCTTTTGGATAAATAATCTTAAAAGTCGTTAACTCGCACCAGCTTATCCGTATTATAAACATCAATTCTTTACTTGAGAAACGATTGATTAAGGAAATCGTAACATCAGGTAGGGGCGCAATGCTTGCGCCTAGAAAATCCGTAAAAATTCAACTCTAACGACTATTCTATTTCCGGTGGCAAGGGTGGTATCAAAGGTTCTAATTGAGCAATCAGCGTGGGAATATCTGAAGTCACTACAGACCAAATTCGTTCTTGCCTAATCTCCTCATACTGATGGGCAATAACATTCCGTTGTCCGATAATATCACTCCAGGGGATTTCCGGATGTGCTTGACGGAAATCATCTGACATTCGTCTCGCCGCTTCGCCTGTCATTTTGTTTGTCCTAAGGGCTGAACGCTTAGATTCTATAATAGAAGGCTCCAATGCTCTAAGACAGAGAGAGGGCAAAAAGTTATTTGAGGAAATGACCGGCTATGCTAAAGTGACAACAGATGCGCGTACCTACTGTTTCTATGTCCCTCTCCACCTCGGTTCCCATCATCTATCCCGAAAGTGACGGTCAACCCTTGGCAGACAATACTATCCAATTTCGCCTCATTGTCACGATTCAAGGTGGCATTGATGCGTTGTTTATTGACAATCCTAACGTCTTTGTTGCTGGAGATTTGTTCTGGTATCCGGTGGAAGGGGAACCTTGGATTAGACAAGCTCCGGATGTGATGGTGGTTATGGGACGCCCCAAGGGAGATAGGCGTTCCTATAAGCAATGGGAAGAAGAAAATATTCCTCCCCAAGTTGTCTTCGAGATTGTCTCTAAAAGCAATACCCGGCAAGAATTAGAAGGAGCCAAGCGGCGATTTTATGAACGCTATGGCGTAGAGGAATATTATCTCTTCAATCCGGACAAAGGTATCCTCAAAGGGTGGCGACGGGACAGGGAAGTCGAACTCTTACAACCCATTCCCCAGATGTTAGGCTGGGTAAGTCCCCGTCTGGGAATTCGATTTGAAGTTGTCGAAGGAGAATTACAGTTATACCGACCCGATGGTGAGCGATTTGTTACTTATTTAGAAAGTATTGAGTATAGAGAATTAGAGCGACAACGCGCCGAACAAGAGCGTCAACGAGCCGAACAAGAGCGTCAACGAGCCGAACAAGAGCGTCAACGAGCCGAACAAGCAGAACAGGCGCAACGAGAGGCTATCCCGAAGCTGTTAGCAATGGGTTTGAGTGTGGAACAAATTGCTGAAGCATTATCGTTACCTGTTGACACTGTGCGTGTTGTGGCAAGGATTAAATAGGCGTTGCTAAATTAGTTGAGTGTGAATTGTGTAGGGGCGGGTTTCACCACTATCTTTTCGGTTGCACCCAGATGGAACTAAACCCGCCCCGACTCAGGTTTTTAGACTGATGCAGCCAGCCCCAATAAAGGGCGCACGTCGGTGCTCCCCTACAATGTTAATCCATCTTGTTTAATTGACTATTTGTTAGTTTTATGAATCCTTGAGGCAAATTTGCTGGCATTCAATAAATGTTGAATTGTCCGTAAATATTGTACTTTAAAGTAGGTGGACACCATTAAACCGTCACCCCCTCTAATTCCTCATCAGTCAACTCATACAACGCCTGCAACTTCTGTAACTTCTCATCACTCGGTTGCCAGAATCCTCGTCCATTTGCCTCCAACATCCGGGCTACAATATTCCGAAATGCTTCTGGATTTGCTTGTCTTAACCTCTCTGCCATCTCTGTATCTAAGGCATAGGTATCCGCCGCTTGCTCATACACCCAATCATCTGTAAAATCTGCGGTTCCACCCCAACCAATTAATGCCGTCATCCGTTGCGAGATTTCATAAGCACCACCTGAACCCTGACTTGCCATCGCTTCTGCCCATTTGGGATTCAGTAACTTAGTGCGATATTCTAACCGCAGTAAGTCATCTAATTTGCGCGGGGTTGTATCTTTAGAAAAGCTTTCCACAAAACTGGCACTCACTTTTTTCCCCCGTTGTTTCTCAGCCGCTTTTTTCAATCCCCCAGTATTGGCATAATATTCCTGAATATCGGTTAAACCGTATTCCACGGAGTCAATTTCCTGAACCACCTGGCTCGTTGTTTTTAATAGCTGATTTAGAACTTCCGGACGCGCTTGTCCTTTATCTTGACGCCCATAACTAAACGAATTGCGACTTTCCCAGGTTTTGCCTAATTCCTCTCCCGATTCCCAGTTTCCATCCGTAACTTGGTCATTGACTAAGGAACCAAAATCACCAGCGGGGTTAGAAAATAATCGGGCAGAATTATTCTTGATTCCTTGCGCTTGTAAGGCTAAAGCATGTTTACGGATAAAATTCTGGTCTTCCGGTTCCTCAGCCGCCGCCGCCCGTTTAAATAAATCATCGAGTAATTCAATGATATTCACAAAACTATCCCGGAAAATTCCAGATAGATTTGCCAATACATCAATTCGGGGATGTCCGACTTCTGCTAAAGGCTTTAACTCATAGCGGACAATTCGCCCCGTTCCTTCTTTGATGGGTTCTGCACCCACTAATTCCAGTAAAATTCCCAAGGATTCACCTTTGGTTTTAATCGCATCTAATCCCCATAACATAACCGCCACCGTTTCCGGATAGTCTTCCTGTTCTTGGAGGTGTTGGGCGATAATTTTTTGGGCAATTTCTCGTCCTCGCTGATATGCCCCTGGTGAGGGCATCCGATAGGGGTCTAAGGCATGAATATTTCGTCCTGTGGGTAATACGCCTACACCATCTCGTAATAAGTCACCGCCCGGTGCTGGGGGAATGTATTCTCCATTTAATCCCCGTAATAGGTTGGTCACTTCATCCGTGTTTTGCTGTAATAATTGGGCAATTGTTTCTATTTCAGTGGCAATGGATTCTGAATTGCCATTTTTATCCTTAACCAGAGAAGATAATTGAGTGGTTTGAGCATCTCCGAGTTTATCTATTACCTCCTTAATTAAATCCGCTGCGCCATTATCGCCAAAATAAGCATTTAAGTAGCTAGCCAACGCTTCTGAGTTCGGGGGTTCTCCCAAGGTATGTAATCCGGATGAAAATAGGCGTTGTTCTACTACTTGTAAGTATTCATACAACTTAACCAGATAATGATTAAATGCATCAGCACTGAACAAGCGCACATTATCCGGTGTGAAAGGAATGCCTAATTTTTTTGCCTCCTCAAAGGGACAATCGGCGTCTAAGCCACTGTCCACAATTTTCTGACAAATGTCAGGTTTCAGGGCATAATTCTTTTCCGGGTCTTCCCGATACTCAGCAATTAAATCTCGCAGTGCGACTAATTCTTTATACAATCCCGCCCGACCATAAGGGGGTACATTATGGGATATCAGTACGCCATATCCGCGCCGTTTTGCTAAAATGGATTCCGAGGGATTATTGGCAGCATAAATATAGAGATTAGGAATATCTCCCAGCAAAATATCTGACCAGGAATAACCTGTATTGCCTAAAGGAGAACCCGGTAACCATTCCACGGTGCCATGCATACCAAAGTGAACTATAGCATGAGGTTTAAACTCATGTTGTAGCCATTTATAGAATGCGGCATATTGAGGATGAGGGGTCATATCCCGTTCAAACATTAACCGCATCGGGTCACCTGAAATACCTAACGGGGGTTGTACGCCTATCCAAATATTTCCTAATTGAATTCCGCCAACTTGGAAGTCATCCCCGTAAGTTTTAATTCCGGTTCCGGTGAGGGATTTCCACTGCTTTTCGATGCGAGTGGTGAAGAGGTAGCCGAGCCATTTTTCTAGGGTTTTAACGTTGACGGAGTTTGGCGTTAAATCATCATGGCTAATCGCTTCATCGGCTTCTTTAACCCGACGGATAAGTTCTTCGCCATCGTCAGGTAACTCGCCAACGGTATAGCCTTGCTGCTTTAGGGCGTGGAGGACTTTCAGGAGCGATCGCGGTACATTGAGTAAAGCTGCTGTTCCTGTCGCCCCATATCCGGGCGGGAAACCATAGAGAATGATGGTAATTTTCCGTTCTGAGGCGGGTGTCTTTCTCAGTTCAATCCAACGCTTCAGACGCCCAGTCAGGCGTTTGACTCGTTCGGGAATCAGATAAATATCCTCTCCCACCAATCCCCCCAAGGGAACCGTGTCAATTGCCCCATCTAATTCGGGTAATGCATATAATACCACCGATTGCAAGCCGCCAATTCCTTGTCGCGTCCAAGAGTGAATATCCTGAATCAGTAAAGGTGCGGCGACAATATAGGGAACATTTTTCGCCGTGAGGATGCGTTTTGCTACCTCAACTTGACGCCCCGCTTCCATAGAACCGGCGGGTCCTCCGACTAATGGAAAGCCAATTGTAGAAACAATGGCGTCAACTTCTACAGCTTCTTTGGATAAAGAGGGTGTGTCAATTTTACCCAATTTTCGTCGGGCAGTTTCATCCACTGATGTCATCCAGTCTCGCACAGCCACATGTCCTTCCACACCATTAATAAAGATAGGAACGGGGATTAATCCAGCGTTCTCGAAATGGCGAATTAATTGCGGAATATACGGTTGTTTAGAGACAACATGCTTGCGATAAAGGAGAATACCAACAACGGGAAGAGTTTCCTCCCAGCCCCCCTTATTAAGGGGGGTGTTAGACATGGATGAGGAGGAAGAGTTTTTATGTTGCAGATACCACTCCAGATACTGCCGTGGCGAGGTCAAGTACCCGTCATAGTCGGGATGCAATAATCCCATGTTGGGGGTTTCCACGGGCGGTGGAATGTCTCCAACTTGTAATCCTAAGTATTTTTCCGCGAGTACCCAAAACATTGAAGCGACGTTTTCGGAACCGCCAGCATTCCAATACCCATAGATAATCAACCAGTTGCGTAAATCTTGAACTTTTTTCGCCGGAATATATTTCAGCAGCTTGGGACCCGTCTTCAAAAAGCTAATATAACCCGCGAGTTTATCTTCTTCTCGTCCATTGCTAAATTTATCCAGGATAAACTTAATCGGCTTGGGCATTCCTTTGGGGTTATCACCAATTTTAAACGCCCCTAGCTGAGTCAAACTCATTAATTCTAGGGCGGATTCAAAGACAAGGCGGATGGGGATATGTTGAGTTCTCTCCCGCAGCCAGATAACTTGGTCATAATCAAAAAGCAGACTCGCGAAGAAGACATCAGCATCTTGGAGGGCGGCGGCGACGATATCCGGTTCTGTGGTCAAGGATTGGTCACTAAATACGCGAATATCTAAGTCTGGACAGCGCTTTGTCGCCCAATCAGCCGCTTGGCGGTACAAGTCGGCGTTGAATGATTCAAACCCAGCAATTAAGACGATGCGTTTCATAGTCCCCAGCCCGAAAAGTTTCTGTATACTTCAATCTTAGTGTTGCATCTGGGTAGTTTCATGTTAAAGGACTCATAACAAGACAGGCTTATGGTAAATAGGAGTATAGTTTGGCACGATATGAACACAGGGTTCAGTAAGCCGCAGGGTAAGCGCTAGCCGAACTTGACCACTGGTATTGCGAACCGAACGATGCATGAGTTGATTGGTAAATAAAACAAATTCTCCAGGACGCAAAACCACAGGAACGGCTTGCTGTTCTAAGTCTTCTGTCAAATCAAACAAGCAATTGCCACTAAAAGGGTCTTTCATTTTCACAGAGACATCCGGAGTGAGTTGAGAATTAGGGATGTACTCAAACCCATTCCATTCATTAACTTCTGTTAGCGCAATGTAGACATTGATAGTTTTGCCTTCTCCTTGAAGCAAATTAGGATAGGAGTCTTGATGCCAAAAAGGAATCAGTTGTTGAGAGGGATAATTAACCCAAATTTCAGAACGCCACAACACCAAATCTTCACCCAAATACTCTTTTAACTTCTGTTGTAATTTTTTATCCTGACAGATAGACCAAACAGCATCCGAATCAAGATGTCTTTCCATGTAAAATTCTTTCTTTCGGACTTGGTTTAAAAGCAAAAAAATAGCTCCAAATTTGCCTGTAAATAAAAAGCGTATAAGATGATAAAAAAAATGTTTCGGTGCTTTAGGCAACACAGTTTCAAAAACACTCTGGGTAATAGAAGCAACTTTAGTGGGACTTAAGGCAAGAGAATAGGGTCTCAAAATTCCAGCAGCATTATCATGTTCTGGGGTTGTTGTCGGATTGTATCGGTTATACCCTGTCCACAAGCAACTCTGTTCCCATAACTGTTGAGCTAGTTCAGTATTTTTTGCCAGATCAGGAAGTTCGATTTCGTTCTGTTTGTAGTCAAAAAACTTACCCTTCACATCTGCAAAAGCAGAAGAATTTGCCAAAGTCAGCAAACCCGAAGCACTTTCCTGAGGTGAAATACCTATACCTAAATACTTGCTTAAGCGATGCACTACTGTTATATTAGACTGCACAAATCCGGGATGAATCGCATTAACAGTTACGTTAGTATTCTCTAAGCGTCGCTCCAGTTCTTTAGTCAGGATCAACAAGCACACTTTGGACAATGAATACAGTTCCAGGAAATTTAATGGCGTCTTCCTTATAAAGCGCTCCCATTTGATAGAAGTGGGGCGTAATGCCAAGTCAGAGGAAACCATGATAATTCGACTGGGCGCTGAATGTTGAAGGGTTTCCAGCAGCAAGTTTGTCAGTAGAAAGTGTCCGAGATAGTTAATCCCAAAAATGAGTTCAAACCCTTCTTGAGTTGTGCCTCTGGCGTTGAATACACCCGCATTATTCACTAATACATGAAGTGGCAGATGCCGTTCCTGAAAAAGTTTCGCAAATGTGCGAACCGAATCGAGGGATGCTAAATCGAGTGGCAGAAACTCAACATTTAGATTTCCGGTAGAGGAGCGAATATAATTGACAGCTTTCTCAGCTTTGCTTGCACAGCGACAAGCGATAAATACATGATGACCGAATTGGGCGAGACCAACAGCACTCATCAAGCCTACACCTGAGTTCCCACCGGTGACAATGCAGACCTTCTGCTTCTTAGACGGATTCATAATTTCTCATTTTCTATTGATATTAGCGAAATCTTTGTATAGAGGTTGGATAAATTGAATGCCCATCTAAGTTTAGCTCAAAACTCTCCAAAGCATTGAGACGGAACCCCACCCTAACCCTCCCCTTCTCAAGGGGAGGGAACCGGTAACTCGAAGGGCTAAAATCGTGGCTAAACAAACAAAGTCCGCCTAGGCGGACTCAGGAAAAATTAGGGGATTATTCACCATTTACAGAAGTTTGACATTCGAGAAGTTAAACTCCTCAACGGACTCTTTTCCATCGGTTTCTGTGCGAATAATGCGTTGGGTTAGGATAAAATAGTCGCCCACTTTTTCGTAATTATCTTCAAACACACTTTTACCGCCCTTTTGTTCACCGGTTTTGGGGTCATGGTAGACGGAATCATAACTGTGAGAAAGATAACCTTCACCTGTGTTGTGGGAACTAAAGGTGTTAATCGTGACGACAACACCGTGAATGTGACGGTGGACGTGGGTTACTTCATTATCACGGATTTTATAGCGATCGCCTTCTGCTTTACCACCCATTAACAGTTCCACAGCACCCGTCTCATCGGTATCCCCGAAGGAGAAGGTGTTCTTCCCGTGGGTGTCTTCAAAGGAACGGCGAACCCGGTGAATTGCGGTTTCCCAGAGTTGAGAGTGAATCGCTTGCTTGGCTTGTTCGTCTTCAACATCGAAGACTTCTGCTTTCATATCCGAGTTAACCCGAACCTTACCTGTAACAACCTGATCATCCTGTTTAAATGTCACATCTGCGGTATAACCGGGGAAGTTGTTATCCCAGGTGTAGCGGTTTTCATACGCCGCCCGAAAAAAATCACGAGCTGATGTTTGAACTCCAACCATCTGCCTCTCCTATCATTTTAGTTGCTGTAAACTAGCATAGTCGGGACTATCTAGCCTGTATAGACCCCAAGTGGGTACAGTCGGCGTCAACTACGCCACTGGGGAGCAGGGGAAAATAGTGAGTGGTGCAAGATGTGAGTTAAACGGCAAAGATTTTAACATCAACCCCGTTTATTGACTTACAACTTCTAATTTATAGGTGAGACAACTTTTAACGTTTTAACCACAGGAATTATAGCTTCAGTTGTCAGGATAAATTGCTTTCTAATAAAAGGAGAAGTCATCGCGGACAGAAGACCCCCGTAATCCAGGTTAAAATTCACTTCATCTCCAACTTGTAAGTTGTGGTTCTTGCCGTCGAGAATAATATGATCACTGCTAGCTCCTAGTATTTCTAGCTTTTTCTTCGATTTCAAGCTAGATACCAGAACGTCCTGTCTTCCCAAAGCAATAATCACTCTCTGGCTAATTCCTCGATCTGAGAAACTAGGAACGTTTCCAAAAGCATCTTGACAGATCTCGCCAAATGGTATGGAGGGCTTTGTCTTGGACTCAATAACTTCGGCAACGAGTTTGAATGCCTCTGTGTGTAAACCTGGAATCGCTTTCCGGTTCACAGTTTCGCACCCTAAAAAGATGGATTCACCCAAGCGAAGATTGTTGATATTGCCGATATATTGAGCAGATTTATACCATTCATAATTAGCCGAATTACCGCCGGATATTATTTCCAAATCAATCTGAAATTCTTTTTTGATGCCATTAACCAGTTCAGACAATTTATGCATGTTTTTATTGTCTGGCTTTACTCCACCATAACAAGCCAAATTGCAGCCAATACCAACAATTTTTATATGGGATAGAGAAAGAGTTTTTCTGATAAATTGAGAAAGATCACCAGGAAGTACCCCTTCCCGCAGATCTCCCAACTCTACCATCACAATTATTTGATGATTTCTATTATGTAGTTTTGCATAATAGGAAAGTTGCTTAATCGTCTCGATTTCAGTGTTTAGACTAATGTCTACACTTGTAACTACAGCTTCAGCCTGACTTAAAGGAGTGCGTAGAAGCACAAACTGAGTGGATATCCCAGCATTTTTCATTTTTTGAATGTTTTCAATGCGAGAGTCAGCAATAAATCTGACTCCACCTTGAATCATTGCCTCGACAATAGAAGGTTCTCCTAGCACTGCTTTGGAAACTCCCATCAATGAAATCCCTCTTTGCCCATAAAGTTCACATAGCATTCGGGCATTGTCCCGTATTTGAGATAGAGAAATTTCTATCCTTGGCATAAACAATTTCATTGATTATTTCCAGACGATTACGTCTACCTCATTCCCAATACAGGCATTTTTTCTAAAGTCTTCCGCTTGATGATTTGATTCAGGTTGGGAAAATGATCACCTAAGGCTTGAATGATTTTTTGGCATCCATGATTCAAGACATCCATTGTCGGCAATTGAAACTGCCTCTCATAATCCTCTATGATTGTCAAAATCTCTTCATCTGCTAGGTTTTCATGGCTTAATGCAATTGCCATAACTTTAGCTTGAGAAATCGCTTCAATCAGTTTAATTTCGCTCTCAACAGTTGGCATTGGCAAATGAGGAAAATCGCACCGAAATTTCCTAGCTGGTGGATGTTGAAGGATAATACCATCGGGCATACTTCCTTTCAAGATGCCGAGAGAACCCATAAAAGCGGGATGACTAACGGCACTCTGTCCCTCAACTAAAATGATGTCGGGACGTTCGTTTTCAAAGGCTTGAATAATAGAGTTTTCTATTTCACCAATCACAAATTGGGAAATCAGAGCATCAATCGATATGCCATACATTGCTCCCTGCATCAAACCAGTTTGACCCGTCGCTACCAATACTGATTTTATGCCGAGAGTCTTGAGGGACTTGTTGAGTTCTATTGCGGTTGTCATTTTGCCGCAAGCACAATCTGTACCTAATATGGCGATTACAGGAACATTAATTTTAGAGAGTTGACCCGTAAAGACGTGCAAATCTTGTAATTGTGGAGGTTTTCTGATATCTTTAATCTGGATATTATTTTGGGTAGCCATCTGGGTAAACTCTTGATCTTCAGAGAAAAACTGATGAAGACCGTTAATGATATCCATTCCTTTTTCCATGGCTTCTAAGATAAGAAACCGTTCTGCCTGGGATATAAAGGCATCTAAAGGAGCTTTGCCATAAATGTAACAGTTGGGAACCTCTGAAAGGTTAATTAATGCTTCATTTAAATTAGCAAAAATGGGTATACCATTCTTTTCTTGCCCTAATTCTTCCCCTGCGTCTTTACCCGCTCGTGAACTATCAATCACCCCAACAATTGTATACAGTTCAGAGTGTCGAACCAACCCAGCGGCAGTTTTTCCGTCTGCTAAACTAAATTGATTTTCGCAGTAAATTAAAGCCGTTTCTTTTTTGATTGTCATTTCAATTAGTTTATTTCAATTTTTTTCCCACTCATCAGGATACTTTTTGGTAATTGCCAAGCCTCTCGATAATTTATAATTTCATCTACATACTTGCAATCCTTTCCTGGTAAGCTTCCTGTTAAATCGTCTTGGATAAACTTCTGTTTAAGCTAGCCATTTCAACCACAGCCTCTCGGTGAAACTGAATCACACAAGAGGCTGATTCCCGATAATGGACACGGGTACAGGTAGATACTTTTAGTGTGATCGTGTTGGGCGTCGAATCCAGTAACCGTTGCACCGTACAGGGTTGAATTTTATTCTTGCAGTAGGCAATGATGCGATCGCCAACTTTAATATCGAGTGCTTTAATGTTCATTAATACTCCTCCTTTGGGTCAATGAATTGGCTGTGTCAGTCGTATCCAGCACGAAAAAAGGTTTATCGGTACGACTCAACCGAGATACCATTAATTGTCTTGGAGGTGTCATGATTAGCTACGGCTTTTATCGTTCAAAGCCCGTCAGATCATCAAGAGTAGATTTCTTGCTCCTAGCTACTCTACTGTTGTAGTACCTCTTCAGAGTAGCATATAAAAATGGCAAATTATATCAAAGTCAAAATTTTATCGTCAAGATAATGTCGCTATACTGTAATTACTGTTCACCCCGATAAAAAAATGGGCTCTCCTAAGCGTTCAGGTTAAACCATGGTGACTTATTTAATAATTCGTTCAAAATGATAGATTATGACCGTGCCAAGTACAATGAACCGTTCTCTGCACAGTTTCTTCCAAGCGATCGCAGATGCTCGTGATGAGCAGGAACTTCGCCTGCACATTATGGACGAATTAGGGGAGTATTTTCAGGCGCAGTATTGGGGGCTGTGTCTGCTCAACGAAGACTCTCACGCGGCTGAGGTGCAAATACAAGGGGGAGCGGATACGGAGGGGTTTGTCGCCGATTACAATAAGTTGGCGCGAAAGGTCGATCCGGTGTTACGCTATGTCATCGAACACCATGCTCCCGCCCATGAACAACTGATATTCTCTCCAGAGGTTTGGAAACAATCTGAACTGTACCAGAATTGTTATGCTCGCTACGATCACGAGCATGTGATGATGGGTCCGATTGTTAGTGGGGGGCGTTTGATGGGTGGGGTGTATTTTGCCCGCGCGAGTGACGCACCTGCGTTTGATTATAAAGATTTGGCTGACTTAACCGGATTATGTCTACATTTATCCTCCCGTCTGGCTACCTTGCGATCGCAACCCAAAAAATCCCCGTCTCTTGTCGCCAATCGCCTTACCCCACGGGAACGGGAAATTGCTGATTTAGTTGCTAAGGGGTTGACAAATGCAGAAATTGGTGCTGAACTTTGGATTACCCGAAATTCAGTAAAACAGGCGCTGAAACGCATGTTCCGTAAGCTGAATGTATCGGCGCGTGCGGAGTTAGTGGCGCGATTGCAAGATACTGTGTAGAGACGTTGCATGCAACGTCTGAAATAATCATCAAAACCTATTCTTATATCGATCGCATATTGAATTATGGACGCACTAATTGAATATCTCCCCTACAAAGCCACTCGAAAGATAAAAATATTAGCAGAGTCGGAGCTATAAAAAATCCGACTGCCAAATGTGAACAGCACGTTGGGCAAAATGCCTCTGGCGTGCAGCGATTGCATCCGGATTCCATTCTTCAGCCGTAATTCGTTGAGTGAGCTGATAGACACTCTGCTGATATTTTTCTTGCTTACTCTGATAGTTTTTTTGTCCGATATCCCGATTAAATGAGGGTTCTAATAGCGTCAGATTTCCCAGACGATAAACCATTTCCTCTATTTGCCGCTCCGTAAAATATTGCCGCCATTCATCGGTGGGCACTTCCGGGAGAATATGTTCGATAGAAAAACTATTTTCCTCCACCTGTATACCTGACGCATCTACCTCTAACTGACTGAGGATATAACGAACCAGTCTACGCTTTTGCCCTTTTGTCGAGATTGAGAGTAGAGAAAAATCCTGTTTAAATTTTTCGTCGGTGACATATACCGGACGGAGGGTATCAAATACTTGTCGAGGCGTTGTGATAGTTCCCTCAGCAATATTAGTGGCAACAGTATTGTAAACTGATTCCAGTTCATTCGGATTTAAGTGGCTAACAATACTATAGCGGAACGAGATGACAACGATGAGCTTTAGTAAGCGCGTGAAATTTTCCGGAGAAAACTGCTGATAGGCAGCAAATAGAGTCGGATAAGCCTGTTTGACTCGAAACAAATTCAACTCACGGATGTAAGTTTGGTTCTCCGGAGTATCACGCCAGAATTCATCATTGGGATTGCTGAGGGCGATATATAAACTACTGAAGTTCTCAAGCTGATCCAATAAATCAAAGGCTTTGGTTGCATCGTTGACCGATGATCGAACCAGCTTGAATAAGCGTTCACGCCGCACTCGAGTATGTTTCAAACTCAAATAGTAACGCAGAAATTCTGGGAACTTCTCCATTTGAACTGTATTGATAATGCGCCGCCATTGGCGCTGTGCTTCTTGTAAGTCATCGGGTCCTCGAAAGAGTGAGAAGAGGTAGTTTTTTAACAGATCAGTGGAGGTTAGCTCGATTCCTCTGGCATTTAATGTCTCAAAAACGGTATAAGCATTCAGTTCGTCTTCAACGCTGATTTGGATTAACAGCAGTCCTTGAGCCACTGTATCGGTAATAAACATTGCCAGTTTTTCTCCATCTTGAGTCACCTCTGGTAGTTTTTCTAATTGAGTGAAAAAGTATTCAAAAGCTTGCCATAGGAGTTGATTGGATTTCGAGAGAGAACGGATATTCAGGGGTTTCCTCAGATTAACTAAATTACTTTGATAAAAATCATTATTATTTTCATTCAAAATCAGTTTACTTGAATATCGTAGAGAACGAGGGTCTCGATCACCGAGATAAGTCCGCTTGAGAATTTCTTGTCGTTCTTGGTTGGCTTGAGGCTCAATACCTTTCTCGACAAGCTGCTGGAGCATTTCAATAACAGCAACGGCAATAATACTGAGTGTGGCTAAGCGTTGCTGACCGTCAATAATGGTAAACGATTGATCAGTCGTCCCAGAACGTTGCAGGACAATTGCTCCCATATAATGACTGACGCTAACATTATTATGCAGCATTAAAATATCCTGCCAAAGGTCTTCCCAATTCTCCTCCGTCCAGGAATAATCCCGTTGAAATGGCGGAACTCGATAGATTTTTCCGTTGCTAATTAAATCGCCAAAGCTAGTCGTGCGAGTATCTAGGAGGTTAATCCGAACCATAACAAAAAGGCAGAAGGTAAACGACAGAAGGATGTGCGGACTAGATTATAAAGGGAGTAGTAAACCCGGATTCGGTATTACTGGCTTGGAGGAGATGGGGTATCCTGAACAGTTTGCTAAACTAAGGTTAACAAATAGATAGCAACAGATGGTTACGGGTGTAGGGATTACAGACACGATAAAAAGCTTAAATGATCTGCGGGTGCGCTGTAATTTGCGTCAGGCGGATGATCATAACTTTTTCTGCGAGTGGGTTGATAATTTACCTGAACTCGATGAACGAGAACAGGCTGGTGTTGCTCGAATTAAGCAACGCTATGATTATCATCACGGCGATGGTTTGTTATTGGAAGGTACGATTAATCTGGTGGTGGTTTCGCCACTATTGGAACTTGCAGGGTTTCTTGATCCGCCTTTCCGCATTCGTTCGCCTTATGGGGTTGGGTTAGAACTTGATGATCCTGAAGAAACGATTCGCGGTTTTATTGATACGTTGGTTGTACAAGAACAACTTTGGATTTTGGTGATTGAGTCGAAGCGAACCAGTATTCCGGTTCCGGCGGCTTTACCGCAGTTATTGGCTTATATGTTAGCGAGTCCCCAGAGGGAGCGTCTAGCATTTGGTATGGCGACAAATGGGGATGAGTTTGTGTTTTTAAAGCTTAGTCAAGGAGATAGTCCAGAGTATGATGTATCGCGGACTTTTTCGCTGTTTCCCAGGCGACATGAGTTAGGCGAGGTTCTACGGATTTTGAAGCGGTTGGGACAAGCGGTGGTGGAGTGAGAGTATTCTTCGTAAAACGGCAAAAGTAATAAATTGTGCTACATTGGTATAAATGTACTATAAAAATGGCTCTCTGAAAAATGGCAGTCTACGATCTTTTCTCAAAACGTCAAAAAAGACTGAGGGGAGAATTACCTGATGTCTATCAGTATGACAATATCCCTCGTCCGCTTCGTATACAAATTCAGTATATTAGGCAAGATGCCATGGGTGATCCCAATAGTCAGCGCACTTTAAATAAATTTCAGTTCATTCATAATATATTGTGTCGTGAACATGGTAAATTTCATTTGTTTGATGACTTTGATTTTAAGAGAGGTCGAGTTTAATACAAGGTAGATGTATTGGATTTTTTGATTAAAAGCAATAATGTGGAGCAAGTTTTGGATGTTGTAGAGCTTAGCTTTCAAGTAATTGACGAATTTTATCGACAGGAAGAGTTAAGACAACATACTCAACCCAAAATAACCCCCGATAAAGCAATTGAGGAGTTAAACATCAGGTTTAGGGAACATGGCGTAGGCTATCAGTACGAGTCGGGCGAAATTATCAGAGTTGATTCTCAGATTATCCATTCTGAGGCGGTAAAACCCGTTTTGCGTTTACTGAGCGATCCTAGATTTCAAGGAGCAAACGAGGAATTTTTGCAAGCACATGAACATTATAGACATGGGCGCTATAAGGAATGTCTTAATGATTGTCTCAAAGCTTTCGAGAGTACGATGAAAACGATTTGCGATCAGCAAGGTTGGAGTTATCAACCTACAGACACGGCAAAGAAACTTATTAGCGTATGCTTTGAGAATGATCTAATCCCAACTTATCTACAGAATCAAGTTACATCACTCAGGTCAAGTCTTGAAAGTGGTGTTCCTACTGTGAGAAACAAGCTTGGAGGTCATGGTCAAGGTTCCCAGCCTTGTATTGTGCCACAATATTTTGCAGCTTACCAACTTCACATGACGGCGAGTACAATTTTATTTTTGATTGAAGCGGAGAAGGCACTACCTTGAGGATATTGGCTATTACAAATAGCTTCTTGTTTGCACTAACCAACCACTGCGATCGCGTATCTATTATACGGTGACTAATGACTTATCTTCTTCCCACGATAGCAATGAATCAAGTTTTCCTGATTCTGAAAATGTTCGCGCCGCTAGCAGACAACGCAGCAAATCAACAGACATCTTTGTGGAATAAAGACCTTCTTGTCCGCCAATAACGAGTTTTTCGGTTGCTTCAGGTTTGGATAAATCAACTAAATTATAAAAATCTAGATTATCGAAGGTGACTGAAACGACATATTTCCCAGCATAACCACCGCCAATCGTCATGTAAGTCTCATCATCGGCGGCTAAGGTAACTAACGTGTGATTTTTTCCATTTAACTGGCGGATAGCTGCTTCTATCTGACTCCAATCCGGATTTTAGATTAAGTCACCTTGATTTTTGTTGTCAACCCATTTTTATATTGATAGGTTTGATAAAAACATCATGCGGCTAGTTTGTCAAGGAAACCAAAAACTATTAAGAAACACGTTCTGACACAGGGGGTTGAGTAAAGGGCGACCCGATCAAATTGAGTGGATAATGTTGTGGATTTGTGCAAGCGGGTCGCCCCTACGATAAACTATATTCCGGAGCGATCGCCTGAGTTTTCATGGCATAGATCCTTGGCAATGCTTGTCGGACATGGCGTGTGATTGTGTAGGGGCGGGTTTCACGACTATCCTTTCGGTTACACCTAGATGTGACTAAACCCGCCCCGACTTCCGCCGATTTCGAGTCTTTTGGTGAAACACTGATCAAAGCACATCCATCACAATCGCAATCTTTTTATTTTAATGCTTTAAAACCAAGCGATAGCGAGGTTTACCATGGCGCAGCTTTTCCATCGCCTCATTCACTTGCTCAAAGCTGAAGGTTTCTGTAATGGGTTCAACACCCTGTCGTGCGGCGAAATCGATCATTTGAGAAATCGTTGCTGGACTCCCCACTGGACTAGCTGAAATCGACTTTTGACCGGCAATCATGGGGAAAAGCCGGGTGGATAGGGGATTGGGTATTACTCCAACGAAGTGTAACCGACCTTTGGGACGTAATGCGGCAATGTAGGCGTCCCAATTGAGGTCAGCATTAGCCGTGGAGAGAATAAAGTCAAAGGAATTCTGCACTGATTGCAATGCTTTGGGATCGCTAGAATTGATAAAATGATTTGCCCCCAACTCCCGTGCTTCTGCTTCTTTCTCAGGACTACTGGAAAACGCTGTGATCTCACACCCCCAAGCCTGGAGGAAACCCAGGGCGATATGACCTAATCCGCCAATACCAATCACGCCAACTCGATCCGTCGGTTTAATGTCAAACTGGACAATGGGGTTAAATACGGTGACGCCGCCGCAGAAGAGGGGACCTGCAGTAGCGGGATTAACTGCATCGGGTAGGGGAAACACCCAACTCTGATCAGCGCGAACCTTATCCGCGAATCCACCATGACGACTGACAATTGTACCTTCTGCGTTCGAGCAGAGGTTGTGATTCCCTGACATACACCATTCACAAGTCATGCAGGAACCCGAAAACCAACCTAATCCCACTCGTTGTCCTACCTTTAGCGTGGTTACTTTATCGCCCAATGCGGCAATTGTACCCACAACCTCATGACCTGGAACAAAAGGATATTCAGTCATTCCCCACTCGTTGTCCAGCATACTCAGGTCACTGTGACAAATCCCGCAATACTCGACATTAATCTCTACTTCTTCATCGCCGAGACTACCCGGATCGTACTCGAAGGGTTGGAGTTTTCCTCCGGGTTCATGAGCGGCATAAGCTTTGATCATGGTGAAACCTGTAATAGTTACTGTTGATCATTTTACGCCTGAGAGGTTGTGTTCCAGGTTACGGATGTAGGGATTTCAATCGGTCACGATATACTAGACGGATAAGTTGAGTATTTTCCTGGAGATGTCTCTTCCCTTTATCCCTAAGTCGAATGTCACTGACTGGTATGCTGGTGGGCAATGCCCACCCTACGGTATATCAAAGGTTTCGGCGATTCCCTAATGCTTATTTCACTACCATTAATCCCTAAGTCCCCTTCAGAGTAATGGAACAGGACGTTTTCCGCGAACTTGCTAACACGCTGCGCTCGGCGATTGGGTTGCTGGATGGGGAACAAAATACCCAACTCCGCCAAGACGCGATCGCACTGTGTGATTATCTGGAGAATCCGATTTTCCGTATCGCTGTTTTTGGCCCGTTTAATTACGGGAAATCTACCTTACTCAATGCTTTACTGGGAAAACGTACCCTACCCATCGATTTAATCCCCACCACAGGCGCAGCGATTCATATCTGCTACGGGAACGAATTACACACGCGCATTACCCTCAGCAATGGTCAACAAATTAGTGAAAATGGTACGGATATCCTGAAACAGTTTGCCATTTTAGATGACCAACGGCGGATGCGGGAGGATGTGACCAATGTTGAGGTATTTTGTCCCCATCCTTTCCTGAAAACGGGGGTAGAATTACTGGATTTACCGGGAACGGATGACCGCGAAGCCCAGGACGCTTTAGTTCGTGACCAACTGCTCACCGCTGATTTAATTGTACAGGTGCTTGATGGTCGTAAATTGATGACGTTAGGGGAACGAGAACACCTGCGAGATTGGTTATTGGATCGGGGAATTACTACGGTTATTTTTGTGGTTAATTTCCTAAATTTATTAGAACCCGACGAGCAAAAAAAAGTGTATAATCGGCTGCTTTTTGTGGCAGAAAGTTTCCGATCGCAACTGCCGAATAATATCAGTAATATCTATCGGGTGGATGCTCTCCCCGCCTTACGCTATCGACTCAAAGGGGATACCGCCGCCGCCCAAACCACGGGCTTAGATATGCTGGAATCGGCGCTGCAAAGCATTGTCGCCACTCGCCATGAGAGCCTCGCCATCCGCTTTCCCCGTGTGCAGGCGATCGCGTCTCAAGTCCAACAGGCTGCAACTGTCAAAGTGCAAGCCATTTCCGCTGAAATTACGATGGCTCAACAAAAGCATCAAAGTAAAATAGAGATTAAAGAAAAAGCACAAAACCTAATTCAAAAAGGATTCGCCGCCAGTGTTTCTGATTTTCAAGGATGGCTGTATTTACCGAAACTTTTAGAACGCTATCAATCGGAACTGGTTTCAGCGCTCCAACAGGGTACGTTTAATCTGTGGGAACAAGGCGGTTTTAAAGAGGCGATTCATGAGCATCAACAGGGAATTGTTAAATGGGTACATCAAGCGGGTGAATTTTTTGATCGCCAACCCCCGACTGATCTGACGATTTCCTTTCCCAAACCCCCAGAAGTCCAGCTTCCGGAACCCCCACCCCAAGCTAAGGGAACTCAGGGCGTTACTCCAGTTGCGATCGCGACGGGATTGGGTTGGGTATTTGGTGGACCTGTTGGCGCGGCGGTGGCGGGTGGGGCGACGTATTTGTTGAATAAAAATTCCGGGGATTCTGCACCGCCAAAATCTGCGGCGTCATACCTAGAACAAGTGACTCAAGCTTACACCAATGCGGCGACAGAGTACCTAACTTGTTTTAGCCGGGAGGCGGTTTCCGCATTGGAAGGCTATGAGAAATTGGCGGAAACTGTGATTAATGTTAATCTGACGAATGAACCGTTAAAACTGACAATTGAGCATCATCAGTTACAGTTACTGCAAAATATTTTAGAGAATTTGGAGCAAGAATTGGAGCGGGTGAGGTTAAATTTAGCTGGATAGTCGCCCTGAACTCAAATACTGGCTCATACCAAATCCGGGTTAACTACCTCCTTTATGGGTAGGGAAAAAGCAATAGGCAATAGGCAATAGGTAATAGGTAATAGCAGGTATAAGCCCCAACATCCGCCTTTATTACCCCCCTGCAAGAGGAGGCGATTGAAATGTCCGACTACTTACTTTTGATGACGCCATTGTTGCGCCCGAACCACACCCACTAATTTAATTCCACTCTCAATTTGAGTAAATCGCTGTTGTTTGCTGGATCGCGCTGAACTCTCCTGTAGGGAGGTTAAGCTAAAACTTAGTAGTGCCAAGACTAATGCCGTGGCGGTTAAGTTACAAGTAAATTTTACGTTAAACATTGCCCTGAAATAACCTTACTCAATCACTGGCAAGACTCCAGTGGTAAACTCAGCCATGAATGGGTGATGAAAAATCACCGGAATTAAACTTCATACCAATTAAAATCATAAACCCAAACCCCGCCTAAATAGCTTCAGTAAAGTTACTGGAAATTTTGCTTTTGCCCTATCAGCCATTGCGCGTATATCCACCTAAAAATCTTTATAAAATAAACACTTGATAAAGATTATAGGTACTTTGCCGCTCGCTTGAGTAACTTATGCACGGCAGTAGGGACTAAGCTAAATAGGGCTGACAATAACCTAACCGTTCAGTTGCTAGTAAAGCTCAAATTAAACATGATCGTTTCGGGTTAACACTTCCAACATGAATATAATACCTAAGAGTGCCAAAATCAGAAAAGATTCCATAACTAAATTTCCTACTTTCGATACTTCAATAGTAGAAAAATATAGTTTTGTTTAGGGAGAATAATATGCAACTCTTTCGATTGACTATTAAATAACCAATCCATCCCGCCCAATCTGTAGCTTTAGTAATATCTGGACAGGTACAGTTTTGCAATTGGCACGGCTTTCAGGAGGAGTAGGCAAAAATCTCCAGGCTTCTCATGTTGCTGTTCGGGTTAAGCGAAGCATTTATACCTATGCCCAAATTAAATTAGAACTCGCTGCTAGGCGTCGGTCAAGAAACCCGGTTTCTTTGGTGAAATGCCGATATGAGAGTTGTTGTCCTGGCGAGAAACCCGGTTTCTGGGAATACTTGATCGGTGTTCTAGTAGTCTTAGTATTCACCGGACATGATATAACCAATTAATCATTGCGTCTGGCAAGGGAATTTTAGTGCGAGTGTTCGTATCAATACAAACATGGCGAGTTAAGGCATCTGCCCGGTGCGGTTGCGGTGAAGCAGCATCAACAACGTGATACTTAATTTCAAACTTGCTATCACTTAACCGTTGAGGTATCCCCTCAATCAGCAGCCTGTCTCCACAAAACATGGGCTGAAAAAAGTCTACGCTACTGTGGATAATTGGTACAGCCACAGCGGCGCGGCTAAAAAATGTCTTGAGATTAATACCCGCCTTGGCTAGAGAGTCTTCATAGGCTTCGTGACACATTACCAAAACATTGGCAAAGTAAACGACACCAGCAGCATCGGTATCTTGAAAGCGGACGGTGCGGTTATAGGTAAAGGACATGGTAGTTCATTTAGAATGCCCCAATGGAGGTTGACTTGGACGCCGCCGCTTTTTTTCTCGTCGTTGTTTCCAGTTCCTAATCGCAACCGCTGTTTTGGCGGATGGAGTGCGATAACTCTTGTGACTACTTCCATCTTGATTGGCTGGTTTGTCAGTTGTCGGTTGGGGTTGTCTGACTAAATACTGCGCCAGATCATCATAAGGTGATTTAAAATTAAGGTCTTGCAGAATCGGCTTAACGGAATGATAGCGATTCGTCAAGGATACATTTGTCATTTTCCGCAGCACTTGAGTAAAAGGCTGACTGACATGCACCAAGCGTTCCCAGTATAAAGCACCCGTTTGGCGATCGCTCTCCAAATCTAGAGGCGCTTTTCCGGTTAGCAGGTAAAGACAGGTCATCCCTAGGGCGTAGATATCACTAGCAAATACCGGTCGCAGAGAAAACTGTTCCGGTGGGGCAAACCCGACGGTGCCGATAAAATGAGTTGAGGCGAGTTTCAGGCTACTGTCTAGGGCTTGAACCAACTTCTCCTTAACCGCGCCGAAGTCAATCAACACCAGTCTACCATCGTCTTCACAACGGATAATGTTTTGCGGCTTGATATCTCGGTGAATGACGTTATTTCGGTGAATGTAGTCGAGTAGGGGTAGCATTTCCGCCAAAAACTGTCTGGCGGCTACCTCAGATAAACATCCGCTGCGCCTGACTAGCCGCGCTAAGGTTGAACCACGGACGTATTCCTGAACTAAAAAAAATTCTCCCCCAGTCTCGAAGTAATTGAGTAACATGGGAATCTGAGAGTGGCTACCCAGTTTGCCGAGAATTTTTGCCTCTCGTTCAAAACGCTGGCAAGCATTCTCCAAGGCTTTTGGGTCATCAACTTTGGGGCAAAGTTGCTTAATCACGCACAGCGGTTGACCCGGTAACCCAGCATCTGTGGCGAGAAAGGTCACGCCAAACCCACCGCGACCCAGCATTCGCAAGATCTTATAGCGATCGCAAAATGGCTCATTTTGACCGCAAAGCTGACCAAGTTGGGTTTGCTGTAGAATTTCCGAGTGGAAGGAAGACAGGTTTCCCGGCACAAAATTCATTTTTCCAGAATCAGATGATACAAGCTCTCCAGCCTATTTCTTAGTTTAGGCAAAGATCTTATATTTTTTCAAATTTACACGACGCCTCAGTAAGTGGCACAATAGATATTTCCTATTCATGAATTCATGTAGGCGACCGAAGCGATTAACTTCGACAAAAATAAACCGCCGATCGGTAATAATAGAGCAGACGTGCAACAATGACTATGCATCCAAAACTACAAAAAGCCTTTGAATACCGCCGAGTTCTCAAAGTTATTAGTGGCTTGAATAACTTTGACTCTCAGCGGGTAAGTGCCACCGTTAAGGCGGCTGATCGTGGTGGTGCGACGTTTGTCGATATCGCCGCTGATCCTGATTTGATTCGCCTTGTCAAAGGATTGACAAATATACCCATTTGTGTGTCAGCCGTTGAACCCCATCGATTTGTCAGTGCGGTGGAAGCTGGGGCGGATTTAATTGAAATCGGTAATTTTGATAGCTTCTACGCCCAAGGACGGCGGTTCGAGGCGCAAGAGGTTTTAGCCTTGACCAAACAGACGCGATCGCTCTTGCCTAATATTACCCTATCCGTTACCGTTCCTCACATTCTGACTTTAGATCGGCAAGTGGAATTGGCACAAGAACTGGTGGAAGCCGGGGCAGATATTATCCAAACTGAAGGCGGTACTAGCAGTCAGCCTCGTTCTGCTGGAACATTGGGCTTGATTGAAAAAGCCGCCCCCACCTTAGCCGCTGCATCAGAAATTTCCCGGGCGGTATCCGTTCCCGTACTCTGTGCCTCTGGCTTATCGAGTGTCACCGTACCTATGGCAATTGCCGCAGGTGCCGCTGGCGTTGGCGTTGGTTCGGCGGTGAATCAGTTAGACAATGAAGTGGCGATGGTTGCGGCTGTCCGCAGTTTGGTGGAAGCTTTGGCAACGGTTAACCTGACACGAGTGGGCGTTTAAGTCCATTTCCATTGGGTAAGTCTATTAGCCATTAATGAAGAAGGGCGCACGGAGCGTGCGCCCCTACCCATGATCAATGGATAATTAATAATTGATAATTGATAATTGACAATTGATTAATTGGGTCTAAGACCTCTTCGTTTACGAAGAAATTAAAAAAGATTTTCCTTAATTTCAATCCTCTTCTTTTAAGGAGAGTTCATTATCCATTGTTCATTATCCATTGTCAATTTGTAAATTTCCTGCCAACTCGCTAAGATAGCGTAACTGGTTGTCGAAAATTTCGCTCTTCAACGACACATTAGAACGCAACTTGGTATCAACCGTAAAATCTATTCCACTATTTTAGCTGTATCACGCCGCCATCGTGGGTTAAGCGGGTCATTTATTTTAATTGTATGTCCGCCGTACTGATAAGGATACTTGGTTTGAGAAATCCTCAATTTTCCTCAACTTCTTTATCAACTGAGAAAATATAGTAGGAGTTGAAAGGCATCAATCAAAAGTCTGGTTCTATTGAACTGAGGCATCTCACCAGTTTCACAGATGTGTACAACCTGTGAGTCTGTGAATCTTGCTACACAGAACCTTGATGTGTATACGTTGACTGCTTCAATGAGTTGTTAATAGAGTCCCATCTAAATTCTGTGAATAAATGTTACAAAACAACCCTCTCTGCGTAAAATAAAAAACTGAAACCTGAGAGATCAATAGAATCTCAAAATCACGGATGCTGCAAATGTGCATAGGTAATCAGCCTTGAGAAATATAGCGGATTAAGCAGCGATAAAGCCGCACTCCTGCGGCGACGGGAGTGCCCACAAACAAACAGGAGCCAAATTTGACTCCCAAGCGTAGTTTATTTCCAACTTCTGATCTGAACGTAATGGCAAACTCAATCAATCTCAACATTTCTGTTGAATTAATCCTCAATTCCCAGACTCAACTGGTTACAGTTAACGCTCCATATCCCATCATTTCAGTTAAGTGGGATCGGACAGTTTAGCAAGCTGTGATTAACACGGCTGTGATCCTAACTATTGTAGAGCGAGCTTACGGCATCTTGCCTACCACCATGTTTGATACGTGGGCGTAATTTTTTCCAGATCATTCTTCTAATTGATTGAAGTGAGAGATTAATCTCGCATTAATTATTTTACCAATGTAGGAGGCAATAACGAAGTGCTTAATAACGTTTCCGAAAAAAAGATGCATACCGTCAGATTAGTGCTGGTAATCGGTTGGTTGGTATTAATTTTCTCTCTTTTTTATGACCCCATTTCCCATCACCTAACTGATCCCAATAACCTCCTCAGTCCTTTTCGCGATCCGAACAATTGCGTATTAGTGCAAGGAAAATGTCTGGAACAAGCCGCATATCCCATGGGGACACGTATTTTCTGGGGTATGATTGTTCCCAGTGCGATTATGATTCTCTTGGTTTTCGGTCATGACACCTGGCGGCGTATTTGTCCGCTCTACTTTCTGTCTCAAATTACCCGGGCTTTGGGATTAAATCCCAGACTTAATATTCGCAAAAATCCCTGGCTGGCACAAAACCACCTCTATCTACAATTTGCGCTTCTGTTTATCGGTTTGAACTGCCGAATTCTATTTATTAATTCCACTCGCACGGTTTTAGGGCTGTTTTTAATCCTGACTATTCTCTGTGCAATTACAGTAGTTTTCCTGTATGGAGGACGGAGTTGGTGTCATTATGTTTGCCCCTTTGGCATCGTGCAAACTGTTTTTACGGGTCCACGGGGATTATTAAGCTCCCAAGCGCATACAGTAGAACGTCGCAGTATTCCCCAATCTGAGTGCCGCACGTTTGATAAGACAAAAGGCAAAGAAAAAAGTGCCTGTATAGGCTGCAAGTCTACTTGTATTGATAAAGATGCCGAGAAATCGTACTGGCACTATCTCAGCCATCCGGGACGAAAACTCGTGCAATACGGTTATTTGGGCTTAGTGATTGGGTACTTCATTTATTACGGATTATATGCGGGTAATTTCGATTATTACTTTTCTGGGAATTGGGCGCATGAACCTAATCAATTAGCCACGCTTTGGCAACCGGGTTTTTATCTGTTCAATCATCCAATTCCGATTCCTAAACTGGTAGCTTGTCCTTTAACGCTGGGGGTTTGTGTGGTGATGAGTTGTCTGATTTGTACGAAATTAGAAAAGGCATACCGCGCTTCTCTAAGACGGCGTAACTCCAGTATCAGCCGGGAACAGGTTCTGCACCGCGTCTTTTCGATTTGTACTTTTTTGGCGTTCAATATTTTCTTTGTCTATGGGGGACGTCCAGAGATTCTCCGCTTACCCGTCTCGGTACAATTTCTATTTGATGGGTTTGTTGCTGTGGTGAGTAGTCTTTGGCTTTACCGCACTTGGAATCGCAGCGCCGAGCAGTATAACCGGGAAAGTCTCACCCATAGTTTCCGCCGTCAATTGCAAAAGATTCCGGTAGATTTTTCTCAGTTTTTGGAGGGGCGTTCTCTGGAGCAATTAAAAGCTGATGAACTCTATGTTCTGGCAAAAGTTCTGCCTAATTTTAGCCAACAGTACCGCTTTTCCCTTTACAAAGGAGTCTTGCAGGATGGATTAGAAGAGGGGCGTTTTCAGTCGTCCCAAAGTCTAGAGCCACTCCAAGCCATTCGCCATCAACTGGGATTAAGCGATGAGGATCATTATCGGGTTTTGACTGAGCTGGGTGGTGAGCATTCTCATCTTTTATATCCCCATCAACCAACTGAATTTGCTGCCCTACAGCAAAGTTAAGCCAAAACCTTGTAGAGACGTTCCATGCAACGTCTCTACTATTTTGATAGCTATAATTCATAATTCATAAATTGACCTCAGCCAAACCCTAATTAAAGCACCAACAGACGGTATTATATTTAAGTTTGCACCAATGACCAACCTGTAATCTTCTCTTACTTATCCACCTCAATTCCCCATAATCCTCCATTCTCTTGCTTTAAGTTCCGCTAATTTTTCCAACAAACTTTCGGCTAAATCAAATAACTTAAACTCATCCTCTTCATCACCAGAATCGCGGGTTATCTCTCCAACCGTAACCCCACCTGCCAAAATCATAGTCGCTTCATGAAGCCTATCCGATTCGTCAGCAATACTCAAACAGTCTCCCAACCGGGCAATAATTTGAGCTAATCCTTCAGTTTCCATTTGCTGCTGTACTCGCATCGCTAAGGGATGATCACTTTCTCGCGCCCAAACTGCGGCGGGATAATCACTCGCCAAAAAAGCACTCATAAATTCGACAACTGAGGGTTCAATAAACGTCTGTTCTGATGCTAAGGTGACAGAACTCTCTACCGTTACTTCATCATCATCCCACCTGTCTAGCCAATTTTCTTCTATATCCTCAATATACAAATTCACAAAATCAAGTCCATGCGTCAGCCAATCCTGCTGCATTTTCCGGGATTTTTCCAGCGCTTCCGAAAACGCGCCTAAGTCATCATGACTGTAATTTTGTTGTTTGGTGACCATAACTTAGATAGGAAATTCCGTTTGGGCTAAAAGATTTCGGTCGTCATGACTAATCTTCTCAGTTAGGGAAATTTCAGATAACGTCCCAAGGGAAGAAAGTCACTGTTATGAAGTGTTATTGTTACTAACTGCTCCAAGAAATCGGGTTTTCCAGGGTTATAACTTAGGAAAAGTCCTCTATCGATTACCCACATCTGAAGAGTATTTTGCCAATTTTCATATTTTTTTTGAGAATAGTCATTACTCACGCTAGTCACCTGCAGGCACAGGGGCTTTCTTTGACGATAACTAACAATCAAATCTGTTGCCATAGAAAAATCTGTGATATAGCATCGCCAAACTGTACCCCCTCGGCTGACAATTGTCTGAGCTATAGATTTAAGGATATCATCGTCTGCTTGAGTCAACTCACTTGACATCAACTTTTGTTTCCAAATGTAAAATTTTGGATCATTGCTATTTAGCCATTTGGGGAAAAGATAATGATACCAATATCGTTCCGTTGGCGTCATTTGCTCAAAGGCAGATTCCTGCAACTCTGGAGAGGATAAGGCTTTGATAGCTAGCCAAACCTTAGCATCTTGAATTACCTCTAACAAAAACGCCATGACAAATTTTTTAGCCGTAAGCGAACCTGGTTTTATGTCTTTCACCCAGCGGTTAATCTCATCTAATCGTTTCGCTAAACAGGGTTCTATTAATGATGCCTCTTTCATTAGGGATTTGAGTTGAGCTTTGATTTCTAGGGAATGCACATGATTGCTCTAGTCGTCGGTAACGGGATGATGGTTAAATTTATTATATCTCACTTAGTCCCAAATTTATACTGGATTAGCCATTGATTAAATTAACCTAAAGAAACGCCTTATGTTAGAACTAGCCAATACCTTGATCATTTCTGTTGCTTACTCCGATTGCTGGGACTGTAGCCAATTGAGCAATACTTGAGTGCTACTAAAATAATTTGTAATCCCAACATTTCGTAACGCGGATTGAACTTCGGGTGTACCAAAGTCCCGTTCATTACTACTCAAAAATACTTGAGTTTCCGTCGGGTATGAATGAGCCTGATGTAGAATACAATGAAGAATTAGATTATCTGTATAATCTCTATCAATTAAAGGAATAGTTAAACCATCTTGGATCATTGGCGGCGTTAAAGCAATGAGTTCGGCTTTTTCAGATATCTGGTTAATCGCTTGAAACAGACGCCTTTTAATCTCTGACAGTAACGCTCTGTTTTCTTGACGGGATTGATCTAAATATAAGAGTAATCGTTGAGCATGGGATGAGGTTTGATCGCGCCGTACTTGACTAATTTGTAAGTTTAACTCATTTTCAAAGCGTCTGCGATACTTTAGCTCATTTTCCAAGGCTGATAATGCTTCCATCACGCAAATACTTGGCAGGGCGAATTGTACCGATGGTAAGGTATTCTCTAACAGAGTATTGGCTTGCGGATCACGCCCAGTACAAATACTCATCAAAAAATTGGTCTCCAAGTAAAGTATCACCCGCAATCTCCACATCACTTTTGGTACTTCCATCTTCTAGCTGCTGCAACAAACCAATAGCAGCTAACTCGTTAGTTGCTGGCGGTGTGACGGACTTCCAGTGATAGGCTAAGTCTCGCAGCCAAGACTCAATTAACGCTTCTAGATAATCTCCATCAATGGTTTGATTGTCGCAGCTTGGATCATAGTAGTTTACTATATTTGTTGTTTTTAGGGAACAGATAGCCTCTGACCACTTGACGTCATCCCATTGAACAATTTGAATCGTTTCGGGGTCAACTAGCATGGCGAATGGAACGACAGTTTGTGTGGCTTTTAGGTAGGAGGTAAATTGAGAGAGGGTAAGCTTAACCACACGGCTACCTCTGACATCAGCAACTAGAATAACTCGTCCCTGTTTGTCTAAGGCAATTACATCAGCAGAGATTTGATGGCGAAATATAGGATTGGCGGTTTCCATAGGGTTGATGGATGATGGGTGATTGGTTATAGTTTAACAATAATGGGTTGACAATTTAATCCTTTGGCTGCTGTTGATTTTTCTTCACACTCAATCGGATTCGGCTGAAATAACAGTTTTAAATTGCTAGTATCTTCAGGAACTTCAAACACAAGCTGTCCCTGTCGTTGATCACCCGGACTAATTTCACCTGTTGGCGTCTCAATATCCTCCAATGCACTAGCCAAAAGTGCTACTTCGTAGGTTTTATTGTTTCCATCGATAACTTCAAAGGAAACCACGGAAAAGGTTTGCGGTTGTTGTCCTTGATTGACAATGGTGGTATCGACTACTACCCATTGATTCCCTTTATTTGGTTGAATCACGCCTTTTCCCGGATGCACCTTGGTGCTGTTAACAGTAAATTGGAGATTGAGATTTTTTTGGGTGATGGAAATGACGTCACCGAGGGAATGAATTGGTGCTGAAATGGGCTTGGTTGCAGGAGATTCAGCCGTTTCTACAAACGGGCGATCGCGACTTTGCACTGTTTCCGAGTTTTGTTCATTAGGAGAACATCCTAGGATTATAGTGAGGAGACAGATCGACGCGATCGCACCAATTATTATTCTACTTTTTTTATACATAATTATCTATTTGTGTCAACAGGAAAAACAAAAATAAACAGACAAATGACAAATACCCTAAGTTCCCAACATCTGCAACTTATACAAAGCCGCATACAAACCATCCTGTTGCAACAGTTGTTCATGAGAACCGGATTCTACCAACTCACCCCGTTTAAGCACCAAAATTCGGTCTACATTGCGAATAGTTGACAGACGGTGGGCAATAATAATTGCCGTGCGTTTTTCCAATAAATGATCAAGGGCTTGTTGAATTAACGCTTCGGTTCCCACATCTAAACTCGCCGTCGCTTCATCTAATACCAAAATTTGGGGATTACGAATCGCCGCCCGGGCAAATGCCAATAACTGCTTTTGACCCCCAGAAAGATTGGTTCCCCTCTCCCGGAGTTGGGTATCATAGCCTTGAGGAAGTCGTTCGATAAATTGAGCAACATTTGTAGCTTCCGCCGCCGCTTTCACTTGTTCAATCGAGTAGTCTTCTCCCAAGGTAATATTACTTTTAACATCCCCAGCAAACAAAAACCCCTCTTGCAAAATAACCGCCATCTGACGCCGTAATTCAGATTGCGGCAAATCCCGGATATCAATCCCATCTACTAAAATGCGTCCCTTTGTGGCTTCATAGAGGCGACACAGCAAGCGAATAATCGAACTCTTTCCCGCACCAGTGGGACCAACTAACGCCACTTTTTGTCCGGGGCGAATGGTAAAATCTAAGTCTTTAAGAACATAGTCATCTTCTTTATAAGCAAACCAGACATGTTCAAAGCGAATTTCACCTCGATGCGCTGTTACTTCTCCCTTACCATTTGTCCTCGGTTGTTCTGAAATTAACGCCGAATGCGCTAACTCTGGATCACGAATTTCAATCGGCTCATGCATAATATCACTCACCCGTTCAAGTGCCGTGAATCCCGCTTGGAACATGGTAAACTTGTCAGCAAACTGACGCAAAGGATTAAATAGACGCTGCGCGTAAAGAATAAAGGCAGATAAGACACCAAAACTGAGATTATCTTGCAGGATTAACCAGCCTCCTAACCATAATACAGCCGCGATCGCAACTAAGGAAATCCACTCTAATGTGGCGGATACAGCGGAATCATGAAAGATGGTTTTATCAACTTCCGCGACATAGCGCTGGTTCACCGCCCGAAACATCTCAGCATTCACTTGTTCCCGACGAAATAGCTGGACAATATTAATCCCAGCGATATTTTCTTGCAGCATTGAGTTGAGTGTAGAGAGTTCTTCTCTGGCTGTATAATTAGCTTTCCGATATTGCTGCTGAAAATAGACAATCAACCCCGTAACTGGAAACAGCATTAATATCAGAATGAGCGCCAGTTGCCATTGCAGGGAAAACATAAAAATGGCAATAACCAGCATTGAGAATAGGTCATTAAGAATACCAATTGCACCACTAGAAAAGACTAATCCTAATGCTTCCACATCACTGGTGATGCGAGTAATCAGTTTCCCCACAGGGGTGCGGTCAAAAAATCGCACCGCCAGGGAGGTAATATGGTCAAATAAATCATTGCGAATCCCGGCGGTAATTTGCTGACCCAAGTTTTCTTCCAGGAATTTCTGAAAAATGCTACAGATTAATCGGATAATGATACTCAGCAACAAGAAAATCGCTAAGATATTGATACCTTCTGACAAGGAACGATTCTCAATAAACCACCAGGTTTCTTCTTGACGAATTAAAGAAACAGCTTGCCCAATAATTAAGGGTTGAATAGCACCCAGAATAGATACGGGAACGAGTAAAATAATCGCTGTGATCAGTAGGCGTTTTTTGGTGAGTGCATAAGGAACTAATCTCAGGAAAAGTCGCCAATCGGTTTCCTCCCGTCGGTTAGCGCCTCTAGATGAAGTGCGATCGCCTCTTGTTGATGATGATACCTTAGTCATATTAAACCCTGGTTTGAAGAAGTGATAAATTCCTAGGGGAGAAGCATTGCGGATTGTTCGGGTCTACCGTTAAATTTTCGTCGCGAATGCTTTCAGATGATATTATTCTGTTTCCACAATTGGAAATCGCTCTCCCGATAGATATGCCTGAAAATGCTTTTGGAAATACGTCCAAGATGTCATATCAGCATCCTCATCTAATGGCGGCTGAGGAGCATTTTTATAGACAGAAACGCGAGTATTAATTTCATTTTGGAGTAATTCGGGTAATTCCGTAAAATCATTCACTTTAACCCCTCGACCACTATAGATAAGCTGTCCACGTTGATCACCCATTTTCATCCAAGGTACCCAAGGTCCGATTCTATCCCAACTGAGAAAGAGTTTAGAAACGGACTTTAAGTCTGGATCATGTAAATCCTCTGTAGGAACCGTAAGTTTAAACAGTTCAGCCGCTTGATAGGTTTCTTGGGGACTGTATGCGGCAAATTGAGGCTCGTTGGCTAAAGGGTTGGGGTAATTGGGAAATAAATCAAACCAGAAGGTTGTCATATCCTTATTTACCTCCGCCGGAAATTTACCTTTTAGATAACCTTGTACCGGATTATTTGCCACATGAACAACGGTTAAGGTTTCTCCCGTCCAAGGATTGTCCCACTGATGCAGGATATCTCCGGTTTCGGGGTCAAGATAATAGGTAAGTTCTCGTGAAGTAAAATTCCAACTTTCTTCATCGGCGGGAATACAGCGGCTGACACTCATTCCCAGCATATTAAACAATTTTTTTCGTCGTTCTCCGGGAATAAAGGCATAGATAGAACCTGACCAACTGAGAAAGCTTTGTTCTCCATCTAGAGAACTCCGCAGTTTCACAAAATATTTAACATCAAATTCTTGGATTGAACTACTCATATAACGTTTTACTCATCCCTTACAAATGATTGACAAAACTAGAACATTGACAGTCGGACGATTGTTATAGCAGTAGACACATTGATTAGGACAAGCGAACTGTTGTTCCAGACGTTCCGCCGGAGGAGTCTCTACCATAAGATGTGTCCTAACCGCTATGGCAGTTGCTATAACTGTTCAAGGTGTGGGTATGGAGAACCCTCTTGATCTAGCATACAGGTTAACCTATCTGGGCAGATTCTGGACGAGTTAAACCGCCTTGGGTTTCAACCCAAAGAACCCAAGCTCAAGTCGTCTAAAGACGAGTGCATAAAATTTTTAGTCCATTTTAATGGACTTTAGCTATAAGCCAAGAACTGGAGTTCTTGGCGGGTGTCGGGGTTTACTGATAAAGATGAAAGTGAATGAAAATGGAGTATTCGGCACAAACAGATAGTTAGATAAATTTTCATGGGTTTGATTACTCGTGAATCCGCCCATCGGGTAAAATAGTCCCCGATAAAATAGCTCCCGTTAATTTAACGAGCAATCGGTCGGCTGTCCCCACTTTAGCGCCCCGCAAATCTGCACCACTTAAATCTGCACCACTTAAATCCGCACCAATTAAATTAGCATCTCGTAAATTTGCCTGAACTAAACAGGCTTGAAATAAGTTAGCGCGAAAAAGATTGGCTCCTTCTAAATTTGCACCACTGAAATTTACATTATGTAAAAAAGCATCCGTCAGGTTAGCCTGACTGAGATTGGCATTACTAAGATTGCGTCCAGATAGATCTTTTTCTTTGAGATCAACTCCCTGAAAATTAGCACCACTGAGATCGGGATGCGATCGCGGGCGCTGGGATTGCGATCTCGTTCTGGGTTGGTAGTCATTCCTAGCTGGGGAGGGTGGTTGCTTCGGTTCTGTTGATTGAGAGGAACTCCTAGATGAGGAGGGTGGTTGATTCGGTTCTTTTGATTGAGAGTAACGCCGCGATTGAGTCGGTTCTTCTCGGGGCGATCGCGCACGGTAATAATAGGTATTTGCAGCAGGTTTGCGTGGCGGTGAGGATGGGGTTTTGGGCGTTTTGGGTTTGTGCGATCGCAGTTCGTCTCGCGCTTGGTTTATTTCTTTGAGTTTGTCCTCAGCTTTCTGGCGCAAGCGCTGATTCTCCTCCGGTACCCGATCCGGATGCCAAATAAATGCCAAGTCTTTGTAGGCTTGGTTCACTTCTTCTAGGGAGGCTCCGGGTTCTAGTCCCAGTATTCTGTAGTAGTGGTCTAAATTGTTAGATGACATTGCCGTTTAGCGCCTGTTGAGCCGTTAGCACAAGGTTGGAGAACAGATCACAGTGAATGCGATCGCTCCTTCTATATTCTGTCGGGTCATACTGAGATCTTGCACCAGTTTTGACATCCTCACCGTCCTTATAGGACGGTGATTCCCTACCAGTCAAACAGTGTTAACTGATTGTACTCTCGGTGGGTTGACGGCTCACCACACACTGCCTCCTTTGAGGTCTTACACACGCTCCCCGTCCGTTTATAGTCGTGGGTATGCCCTACCCCGACTCGTTCTATATTGACTGAGGCATTATCATCCCTATCATGTTCTACGCCACAGTTAACACAGACAATTGTCCTAATTGACAAGTCTAATTTGCCCCAACGATAACCGCATTCAGAGCAAAATTGACTGGTGGGTTCCCATCGGCTGATTACCCGGAAATCCCGGTTGTACTTATTGGCTTTAGCCTCGCACATTGACCGAAAATCATACCACCCAGCCTGACTTATTGCCCGTGCCAGTTGGCGATTTTTCAGCATCCCGGAAACGTTTAAATCCTCCAAAGCGATGATTTGGTTTTCATCAATCACCTTGGTGGATAGCTTGTGAAGAAAATCATTCCGTTTATCCTGGATTTTGACGTTGAGCTTAGCTACCTTTAACCGCATCCGCTCACGTCGTTTGCTTCCCTTTTGGCGTTTAGCTAACCGCCGTTGGCAACACTTCAGCTTACGGTAAAGCCACGAATAATCTGGGCTATGGACTTTCTCCCCGTTGCTACAGGAGGCAAAGGTTTTTAATCCTAAATCTATCCCCATAGATGGGTTGGGAGCAGGATGGATTTCCGGTTCCACCTCAACAACAAAACTGAGGAAATACCTACCCGCACAATCTGCAATCACCGTGACTGAACTCGGTTCGGATGGCAGAGGACGTGACCACTTGGTCTTAACTTCCCCAATCTTGGCTAGGTAGACCTTAGCCGCCTTGAGCTTAAATCCGCCCCTGGTGAATCTGGCGGTTTGGCGATTGGTTTTTCGCTTAAAACGTGGGGGATTAACCTTTTTACCCTTGCGCTCCCCCTGCCGGGATGAGAAAAAGTTTTTGAATGCCACCCCCAAGTCCGCAACCGATTGCTGCAAAGGGATATTACTGACTTGGGTTAACCATTCCCTAGCTTGAGTTTTCTTGGCTTGGGTGATGCATATCTTCTGTAGCTCACTATTTTTGGGTAGTTTCTCCGACTGCTTACATAAAGCCAAGGCATCATTCCACACTACCCGTACACAGCCAAACAACCGTGCCAAGGACTGACGCTGACCTGGTGTGGGATAGATTCGGAATTGATACCTAGATTTCATGTTAATATCATAGCGTATTCATCCCATTATAGTACCATGAAACAGATATCGATTAGATGTTCTGATGCAGAGTTTGAGCAACTGAAGCGTTATTGTGCCAAGACGGAAAGGACTCAAAATGACGTTTTGAGGGAACTTATCCGTAACCTGACGACTACGGATAAAAAGTCGTCCTAGAAGGACGAGGAGCCTGAACCCATTATTTCCGGTCATAGGCTTTGTTTAGGCTGGGTTAGCAGGTGTGTTCCGATTCGCTCTCCTCACGATGACGACGTGGCACACCTAAATTGATTGATTACCTTGTAGGGGCGCACGCCCCGTGCGCCCATGTCAACTTAAGCTCAACCCCTCACCCCCAGCCCCTCTCCATCCCCCCTAGCCCTGCTTTGAAAGGGGGGAATGAGGGGAGAGGGGAGCAAGAGAATCCGGTTCCCCTTCTCCCCAGGGTCCGGAGTTGGGGTTAGGGGATGAGGGGAAAATGTCGAGGAGTAGATAGACACAGCTTTAAATCTTGCCAGCATTAGTTTTCCACCTTAAGTTGACACCAATGACGCCCCGTGCGCCCAGAAAACCAGTCAAATCTATTCCACCATTTTAGCTGTGCCACGCCACTACAATTTTGCTTGCCGTTTCTTCAATCAGCCGCGCTGCAATTTTCCCCGAACTCATCACCCCCGGTAATCCCGCCCCCGGATGCGTTCCCGCGCCCACAAAATAGAGATTAGAAATATCCTCACTCCGATTATGAGGACGAAACCAAGCCGACTGTGTGAGAGTCGGTTCCACGGAAAAGGCACTCCCTAAATAACTATTTAATGTATCGCGAAAATGCAACGGATCAAATGGATCAGTCGCCGTAGGATGATGCAAATACAACGCAAAATCTTCCGCAAGCTGTTGACGCCCAAATATATCCCGCATCAATTCCCGATACCGAGTCCCCATCAAGATTTCATGGTGTGCCATGTCTGGATACTGACAGTCTGTGCCAAAATACAGCACAAATAAGGACATAGAATAGCGCATCTTTTTAACGCGGCGGTCATTATATTTGCGGCGAAATTTCTGGAGAATTAAATTTAAGTAAGTAAACGCCACATCAGCATTACTTACGACCACATCTGCCTTCAGCACCTCTCCCCCCTCTAATCTTACCCCTGTGGCTCGTTTCGTGGTTTCATCCACCACAATTTCCGTCACCGATTGATTTAGCAACAGTTGACCCCCAAGTTCCTGAAATAATTGCACCAGCGCCTGGACTAATGCGCCCGTTCCTCCCATAGGGAACCAAATCCCAAACGCCTGTTCTAACTTGTGAATCATGGCGTAAATAGCCGTACTCTGAAACGGATTTCCACCAATTAATAGGGGATGAAAACTAAAAACTTGCCGCAATCGTTCATCTTGAATGTACTGATTAACAAACCCAGCGACTGATTTATACGTCTGTAAACGAATCAAATCCGGAGCCACGTTTAGCATATCCGTAAAGCGACTAAACGACTGCTCCATTAACGGCAATCCTTTCTCAAATATGGCGTTTGCTGCTTTGGCAAAGCGTTGATATCCGGCGACATCGGCTGGATTAAAAGCGCGAATTTGTTCAATTAGGGCGTCGGTGGAATTATTGTAGTGAAAGACTGACCTATCAGGAAAGCGGACGTTATAGAAGGGTTCAAGGGGGACAAGTTTGACATAATCGGCAGTTTTCTTTCCAGCTAGGGCAAATAACTCATCGATTAAATGGGGCACGGTAATAATCGTGGGACCCCCATCAAAGGTAAACCCCTGCTGTTGATAGACATACGCACGCCCCCCGGCGCGATCGCGCTTTTCCACAATCGTCACTCGATGACCCCCAGCACTTAACCGAATCGCCGCCGATAGACCCCCAAATCCGCTACCAATGACTACGATATCCATCTGAGTTTTGAGTTTTGACCCTTTACTTCGCGAGTCGGACATCACAAATCGCTATAGTATGAATAAAGTGTAAAGAAATGTAAAATTATATGCCAGATAAAGTTATTGTGGTCGTTGGTGCCACAGGGGGTATTGGCTCGGCTGTAACCCACCAATTAGCAAAAGAGGGAGCAAATTTAGTCCTCGCCGCCAGACAGAGCGATCGCTTAGCCGCTTTAGTGTCCCAACTCCCCATGACTAATTTAGAGCAAGTCTTAAATGTACCAACCGATATCACCGATCCAGCCCAGGTGGAAACGCTTATGCACAAGGCGGTTGACAAGTTTGGTCAGATTGACGTACTCGTCAATGCGGCGGGGGCAGGAATTCTTAAACAGTACAACAAAATTACATCGGCTGACCTAGACGCGATGCTGGACTTAAATCTCAAAGGTAGCTTCTATACCTGTCAAGCCGCCGCCGAAGTGATGAAAAGTCAAAAATCCGGTCATATCTGTAATATCGTCGGCATTTTGGGCAAACATTCCATGGCAATGGCATCAGCGTACTGCGCCTCAAAGTTTGGCGTTGTCGGGTTTAGCAAATGTATGGCAGATGAATTAAAGCGTTTTGGGATTAAGTTTACACTCTTTTACTTTGGCGGTGTGGATTCCCCCTTCTGGGATAATGTCAGCTTAAAAGTGGATCGCAAGAAGATGCTCACGCCGGAAACAGCCGCTAATGCCGTTCTGTTTGCCCTGAACGCTGAGCCGCAAGCAGTACCGATGGAAATCAACATTCAGCCGGAAAGCCATCTATTCTTTTAACGAGGGCGTGCTGAATTTAGGGCGGGGAGTGTCAAGACCAGGTAAGCTGCCGGATGGGATAAGCCATGAGAATCGATCACATTCACTTTTACGTTAAAGATGCGCTAGCCTCCCGCGCTTGGTTTGTCGAGCAGATGGGCTTTCAATCTGTGGCATCGGGGGCGAGTTGTCACACACGCACGACAGTGGTGAAGAGTGGGGCAATTTATTTTGTCCTGTCGTCTGCGATCGCGCCGAACAGTCCCGTTGCCCAGTTTCTGCACCAGCATCCTCCAGGTGTTGCTGATATTGCCTTTAACGTTTCCGACATGGAATATGTTATGGAACGACTGCTCAAACGCGGCGCTAAGGTCTTACAACCCCTTCAAATTCACAACTATGAGGATGGATGCATAAAATGGGGTAAAGTCGCCGCCTGGGGCGATATGACTCATACTCTGGTTGAACGCCATAGTTTTCATTCCATTCCCTACTTTCCTGTACAGGTAGACTGGCTGAGTTCAACACCCAACACTCAGACGCGCCAGGGCGCATCTGTACAAACTCAACACTCAACACTCAACACTTCCCCAATTGAGGAGTTTACCCATATCGATCACGTTGTCCTGAATGTGGCGGCTGGGGATTTGGCGAAAGCGGTTCAGTGGTATCAGCAGGTGTTGGACTTCCAACCACAGCAGGTGTTTACTATCCAGACGGAAAAATCTGGCTTATGCTCTCAGGTTATGGTGCATCCGGTGACAGGGACACAATTGCCCATTAATGAACCGACATCAGCGAATTCTCAAATTCAGGAATTTCTGGATGTGAATGGAGGAGCCGGAGTCCAGCATATTGCCTTAGCTACGAGAGATATTGTAGGTGCGATCGCGCAACGACGCCGCCAAGGTATGTCCTTCATCAACGTTCCCCCCAGTTATTACAGGATAGTCCGCGATCGCAATCCGGGCTATAATTTCTCGATGGCGGAATGGGACGCGATCGCCCAGCAGCAAATTTTAGTAGATTGGCAAGCCAAATCCCCTCAAGCGTTGCTTCTGCAAACCTTTACCCAACCTATTTTCGCCGAACCCACCTTCTTTTTTGAGTTCATAGAACGGCGATGGGGGGCAAAAGGCTTTGGTGAGGGGAATTTCCGCGCTTTGTTTGAGGCGATAGAGAGGGAGCAGATGAAACGGGGTTGTTTGTCGATTGAAAAGAGTTGATCAGTATTTTTTAATCAGGAACAGGGAATAAGGAAATTGAGGACAAGGGAGTTGCTGAATCTCTACCTTGTCTTCTCCTATTCCCCCTTTCATCGCAGAAAGCTGCTAATCAGCCAGAACAAGACAAAGGTTACCAATGAGGCAAATTTCTCAATGGTCAAACCCATGTCGATAAGCAGTAACTCCAACGCTCCTCCCAGAACTGTTCCTAATGCTACACCGAGCAGCAAACCGACTAGGGTCAGTAAGACAGCCCGACCAAATTGTTGTTCTTTGCGATTGAGGAAATAAATTGTACCGCCAAACCCCAAGGCGACAGCCAAGGTAAGAATTGACGCTTCCGGATAAAACAAAGTCAGACCACTCAATACCAAGAACACAACCGTTGGTGCAACAAGATCACTCCTCGTCGGGGTGTCTAAAAGTCGTTGTAGCCAAGCCGGAGAGGAATTGCCTGAGGGTGGGCTGAAACCCAAAGAGGTTTGTGGGACTTTTTCCCGTTCCGGAAAACGAATGCGTTCTGGAACTTTGATTTTTCCTTCTTGGCGCATTCTGAGGCGATCCATAATAATCGCATCATAAGCCGCCTCTACCGACTCTATGAGCTTAGGTTCGCCGCGATGCTGTTGCATCAAGCGTCCTTTAGCATCCTGAATTTCATCAAAGGAAGCATCTTCTGTGACCCCAAGTTTTTCGTAGGGATTTTGATCGCTCATTCAAAACCTCCGAGATATCCCTTTTTTTCACTGGTATATCGTGAAGTACCCCAACCTGCTTCGCTTTTGTTGGGGCTTCTAACGCCCTCACATTAGCTAAAACAGTGACGGTCTTATTCGTCTTCGAGATTTCCCGTCTCATCCGCCGATGCCACGTTGGGTACTTTCAAAAGCGCAGAAAGTCCAGAACTGAATCCGGTGATGGTCTTACTCAGCGTCCACAGGCAGCCGCCCGTCTTCCACAGGCAGTAATTTTGTTTTGTCCCTTGGTCGCGGTTTTTAGTTGGAGTTCCAACCAATGTTTTTAGCTTATCAGCTAGGGTGAGGCTATCCATTCCCACCGTGAAGACAGATGGGGACTTCCGCCGATTTTGTTAAGACTCTACACTGGTTATTATGATAAACATCGATGCTCTTAACCGGGCTGCACCCAACAGGTAACAGTCTGGTTAGATACCGAGTGTCATGCTAACTCCCTTGCAAGCTAGTGTAGCCTGTTCTTTGCAAACAAGTCCTCTGGACAGAAAAATTTGTTGAGTCCAGCCCAAGTGATGCCAGATCTGCCAAAAGCGGTTATGCTATTGGGCGGCTGCCCTATTTTCCCACTTGGGTAACGATGCCAGACGCTATTGGCATCCCTGAGTTCTCTGGCGATAATTGACTTAAAGGCTGACTACGCTATTGATGTCACAAAAATCTATACCCTGATTCCTGATCCAGTTACGCTAGAAGAGTATTGACTAAAATGCTCAAGACATCCTAGTGGTGAATAGGTGTGCATCTTATCTCAATCCCTGAAATTAGTTCTCCGTGGAAATTTATGACCATGGTCTCCGCCAAAATTCTTGTCGTGGACGACGACCCGGCAATCCGCAATTTAATCATTCGCTTTTTGAGCAAAAAGAACTATCAAATGGAGTCGGCGCAGGATGGTAAGACGGCTTTAGCCGCATTTAAACAATTCAACCCAGACTTAGTGATTCTGGATGTAAATTTGCCGGATACCCTTGGCTACAACCTTTGCCGGGACATGCAAAACATCAATGATGTTTTTGTTCTCTTTCTCACTAGTCGCGGTGAACCCGCGGACAAAAACCAAGGGTTCAAACAAGGTGGTGATGACTATCTCACTAAGCCCTTCGATTTAATGGAACTCGAAAATCGAGTTGGGGCAATTTTGAGACGTAAGCGAGAAATTACGCCGACCGACCAGCAGCGCCTCGTTTACAATCACTTGACGATTGATCCCACACGTCGGGAGGTGACCCTTCACGACCAACTCGTCCCTTTGACCGCTCTAGAGTTCGATTTGTTACATTTCTTAGCGTCTCATCCGGGTCAAGTCCTGCGCCGCTCTGAATTGATTCAGGAAGTGTGGGAATACGACTATGTTGGAGACCAACGAGTTGTTGACGTTCATATTGGGCAAATTCGCAAAAAGATCGAAATTGATGCGAGTGACCCAAAATTAATCCAAACGATTCGGGGAGTTGGGTACAAGTTTGAGGCACCCAACACTGAGCAAAATAATGGGCAACGGTCTTTATGAACAACTGACACCAAGCTCGCGCCATGGTGTCAGCTTCTGGCTTCATCAGGAATTACTTGATCATGGACTACCCACGATTAGGTCCGACAGCTACCTACCCTTCTCTCCGCAGCCGTCCGGATGCCCAAGACCGATAGAATTTTGAGCGCTTACCCATCTGATATTGGTCGCCGTATTCCTCCCTCTTTCAGGGTGAGTGCCACAGTTAGGACAAATGGCTGTCCTGACATTTTGTGGCATTTTAGGTAATGAAAAATGGACACCGCTAGGGAAACATCAGTCAGTCAAGACTAACACTCCGTCTTCACGTTCAGCGAAAACGTTCAGTGAAAAAATAATTGTTAGCCCGCTTGAGACGGAGTCGCGGCATGATTATCGTTATCTGTTGAATCAGTTTCAGGGGTAGCTTTCTGCTGAGTTTCAGACAGTGCTGGTGTTTTTGTCGCTTGTTCTAACTGTTGAGCCTCACGCTTAAATTCCGATTCAAATTCTCTAGATGCATCTTGAAAGCCGCGAATGGCTTTCCCTAGACTCCGACCAATCTCCGGCAACTTTTTCGGTCCGAATACTAATAGCGCCACAATCAAAATCAGCGCCATTTCCGGTAAACCAATCCCAAAAACGTTCATTTCATAACCTCCTGATGTACCGAGACCTGTGTCTATTGTGTCTCAAATTTAAAGTCTAACGCTTCACAGATAACCCTCTCCCCACTGAAAAGCACAGAGGGAGAGGGTCTCAATGGTTCATATCTGATTAGAGAAAAGTTTATGGCTATGAACCCTATAGCTTGTTTGGTGCTTCGCAAATACCATGTCGCTGGCTTGGAGGAGAAAGTTGGGGGAGAAAGAGTACAATCAACACCAACAGACCTATTGACCTAAGCTTTTCCAATCCACATTGATGTTCTCCAGCAACAGCGAGGAGTTGTATAACTGCAAGATAATTAGCAAGAAAACGAAGAATAAGAGCATGAACACCGCCATCAAAGGCGTTGTTCCCCAACCGGGAGCCACTTTACCATATTCAGAGTTCAGGGGTTTGAGAATATCTCCTAACCACGTCCGTTGTGCCATGGGTCACCTATGATTAATTTCGATCACGTTTTGTAATGTTCTGTAATATTATAGAGGAAGAAGACTAATCTATAGAGACCCACCATGGAACCTGCAATAGTTCTTAGCATTTCAGTCGCTGTAATTCTGATCGTCGTCACCGCCTTCTCAATCTACACAGCGTTTGGTCCGCCTTCGGCTCAATTGAGTGATCCCTTTGAAGATCACGAGGACTAAGCGTTGACAATCCTTGCTTGGGTTGCCCACTGGGATTAGAAGATGGGGGCATTCTGGCTGGGCTTCGCCCTGCTGCGCTCACACAGGCAGTCATGGGTCAAGAATGCTAGACTTATAACTTGCGACTTTAGGATAAGAAACGGAATAAAAATCTATGCTGCATCGGCGTTACCAGTTGGATTACAGTCAAATTATGCACCGAGCAGAGGAGCTAGTCAACGCGGCTTCTAATCGCTATCGGATTACGGTGCAAGTGGCAAATCGGGCAAAGCGCCGTCGCTACGAAGATTTTGAAAATCTCGACGACCCAATGATGAAGCCTGTACTGCGGGCAATTATTGAGATGTCTGATGAACTGACTCAACCAGAAATAATTGGGGATTAAAGGCGGGCGTCAGGAAAGCTGGGGAAGCTGGGGGAGTAACTTTTATGGCGACAGCTATATCATCCCTGACTTTTCACGGGAAGTCTAAAAACCTGAGTCGGGGCGGGTTTAGTTACATCAGGTTGCAACCAAAAAGATAGTGGTGAAACCCGCCCCGGAGAGAATTCACACTCACTTTGCGCCACATACCGTGAAAGTCAGATATCATCCCTATTCACTATGATCCAACTGAAACACAAAGGTAAGGCGACAGGCTTCGTTGTGCTGTTTACCCTTACCTTTGTAATGAGTATCGGCTTGTGCTGGGGCAAAGCGGGAGTTAGGACTATCCCTGTTTTGCCAATTTTAGGCTCCCAACCCGCCAGCGCCCAATTAATTAGATCTCAGGATACTTGGCGTCAAGTTTACGAGCGATTGCCCGATTTCCCCAAAGAGAACCAGTATGTCAGTAATGAAACGGGCGAAGTAAATTTAGAGACTACACTGGCAAGTCGTCTGATTCGTTATCACCTGTACGTGAAAAGACGCCTTCCTAATTACCGTTTTGATTGGAAGCTGACCCTTGCTGACTATCTTGGGGCTAATGAGTATATAAATGAATCTGTGTATCCCAGTAGTAACACGTTAAGGGAAAATCCGATGGCAGGCGATCGCGCGGCGATAGAAAAGCTGACTCGCCAGCAGCGAGAGGATTTGATTGAGGTTTTAGTTAGCATTTATAATCCCAATCGTCCCGATACCCAAATTTCAACACCTAGCCAGCAGCCGTCGCCACCCTCCACTCCTACTCGCCCATCTAAGCCAGGATTACCTCAACCTGGGGACGCCGATTTACTGAACATCAATTTTTGACATTGCCATTTAGCACCTGTTGAGCCGTTAGCGCCAGGTTGGGGAATAGAGGAGAGTGAATGCGATCGCTCCCTCTATTCTGCCATTTGCTATCGTTTAAGGGACTAACCAATTCTCAAGGTGTAAATTTTGGATATTGACAAAATGACGCATATTATTAGTCCCTAAACTATCAGACCGAGAACGAGCAACGGCGGCAATGAGTGCATCAATTTGTCCAGTTGGTCTACCGATTTGTCTGAGTTCACCTTAAATTTTGCCAAATTCGATAGCGGCATTCTCCTCGAAGTTAATTTTAGGCAGTTGGTTGGCAAATTGTTCAAGAATCAGCAGATTTTGCTGAACTCGACTTGAACAATAGACGCCTTTATAGAGTTCTCCAAGAACTAGAGTCACCAGATAACAGTCTTGGTATTTTTGCTGAAAATGAGCGATAGCCGATAGGTTTCCTTGAATAATCGCTATACAGATATTTGTATCGAGCAAGTACATCTGAATAGTTAGTTGAAATTATCAAAGTTTATCGGTTCACCCAAGTCAGCATGGCGTTCTCTATCAATCTGAGCAAAAATGTCTCCGATTTCTTGATCATCCTTCCATGCACCAATAATGGCTTGTAGCTGTTGCCAATTGGGGTCAGGGTTCGATAAAGTAGTATCAGGAATCTCAATAAAAATTTCCACGCCATTAGGCACGGGAAGTTCTTGAAATAGCTCTATGGTTTTGTCGCGTATAATTCCTTTAACTTTCATAGGGGATTGTTGTGGTAATTTCTATTGCACTATTGTAGCTTTACCCGAGTGGGTTCGTAGTCAGGGCTTTAGCCCTAAAAAATTGTGGGCGAGTTTTCAACACTCTATATGTAGGGTAGGCAATATCCACCCTACTCAACTTTGGAGTTGATGGAGATTGAGGCATTGCCAGATTATCAGGAGGTGGTGAGGCGGAATTTTGAGGAGTTTATTAGTCAGCGTCAGTTTAATGCGAATCTGATTCGGTTTTTACGAGCGGTGCAGAATGTGTTTTTGAAGAATCGGCGGTTGGAGGTGGCGGATTTGTATGAGGAACCGTTGGATAGGTTTGGGGAGGATACTGTGGAAAGGTGCTTTACGGAGGAGCAGGTGGATGAGTTGATTGAGTTTACGGAACAGTTAGTGGCTTAGTAATCTAATACAGTATAATTTATTAAAGGATAAATATTTATGTCTAACAATAACAATAATGATGTCATAATTCTCAACAGTATTCTCGAAAGGAAAAGACAGGAATCAGCAAATACCTTATCACAAGATGAGTATTTTGAGATATTTGCTTTTGACCAAGTTTTAAAAGACTATGACCTTTCATATGATGAATTATTGTCTAATCAGGTCGATGGTAAAGATGATGGAGGAATCGATGGATTTTTCATATTTATTAATAATGAAGCTCTTAATGAAGAACTAGATTTGGAAACTATAAAAAGGAATCCATTAATAGAAGTATATTTAATTCAAGCCAAAACTTCATCTTCGTTTGGAGAAAAAGCCATAGAAACACTCATGGCTACTATAGAAGATATATTTTATTTAGACAAGCCTGTTTTCGATATTAAGCAATTTTATAATGCACAGGTAATAGAAAAAGTAGAATTACTTAGAAAAACATACCTTGATTTAGCAATTAAACATCCTCAAGTGAAAATCACTTATGTATATGCTAGTAAAGGTGATACTCAAAGTATTCATGTTAAGGTCAAAAATAAAGCGGATAACCTTTGCGCTAAAACCCAAAATTTTTTCAGAGGTTCTGAGGTAAAGTTTGAATTTGTAGGAGCTAGAGAACTACTAGAGAGTGCAAGGCAAGAAAAAAGTTACTCTTTAAAATTAAAATTTCTGGAGAACTATATTTCTAGAGATGAAGATAATTATGTTGTTTTAACAAAACTAGATGAATACTATGAATTTGTAACTGATGATAAGAGTTATTTACGTAAATATTTATTTGAATCAAATGTTAGAGATTATCAAGGTAATGTAGAAGTCAATAGAGATATTAAAATAACCCTTGCTTCAAAAGATACTGATATAGATTTCTGGTGGTTAAACAATGGAATAACCATATTAGCTTCAAAAGCCACCATTGCAGGTAAAACCATTACACTCGATGATGTACAAATTGTGAATGGGTTACAAACAACTAACACAATCTATGAGTATATGAAGACTCTTCAAGAGATTCATGATGAGAGAGCTATCCTTGTAAAGATAATAGTGGCAAACAAACTAGAAGCGAGAGATAGAATCATCAAAGCAACTAATTTCCAAACTCCAGTTCCTGCTGCTTCTTTAAGAGCTACTGAACCTATTCAGTGTGATATAGAAGATTACTTTTTCCATAATGACTGGTTCTATGACCGTCGCAAGAATTATTACAAGAATATTGGAAAAACTTCTAATAGAATAATTAGTATACCTTATTTAGCTCAAGCAGTTACTTCCATTGTTCATCGCGAACCACATACAGCTAGAGCACGACCAACGTCAATTATTAAAGGTGATACAAATTACAGTAGAGTTTTTAATTCTTCGATTCCAATGGAAGTTTATCTATTTTGTGCAAAATCTATGAAGAATATTGAATTTTATATAAGAGCTACCGATTTTTCAGCATTAACAGAAAATAATACCAATAATTTATTACGTTCTGGAACAATTCGGATTTTAATATTTCATCTTGCAATGCTTTTTATTATTAAACTACTTCGTAAAGTTAGTTATACACAAGGTGATGTACGCTCACTCCTCCAAATTGAATTTGATGAAAATCAGCAGGACTTGCTTTATAATACAATTCTAGAAATCACTGAATTAACTAATCGTTATTTACAAACAGCACCTACTCTTTCAATTAATACAGTAGCTAAACGATCTGAATTTACTATTTTTCTTGTTGAGAACGTACAAATATAGTCTGCTATTAGAAGATTTATACTCACTGACCCTGAACTGCGCTGGAGTTTAGACTAAGTAGTCGGACAAGAAAAACGGCACTGTATGAAGTTTTGTAAAGAAGGCTCAGAGATGGCTGAACGCATACACCAAACCAGTAGCCCCAACTCAAAGCAGGACATTGATCTGTGAGAAGGTGTTAAGTGTTACGAGAGGCTCAAAAACCTAAAACCTAAAACCTCATCTCAACTAGCATGTCCCGCTTTAAATTTATAGGCTGTTAGTTAATGCAAAAAGTGACGTATACCTGTAAGTACCATCACTAAACCCAATTCATTCGCCGCCTGAATCGAATCTTTATCTCGTAAACTTCCCCCAGGTTGTACGATCGCGTCTATTCCAGCATCAGCGGCTGTGCGTACTGAGTCATCAAAGGGGAAGAATCCATCACTAGCGAGAATACCCCCTTTCGCTTTTTCCCCAGCTTGTTCTAAGGCAATTTTCACCGCGCCTACCCGATTCATTTGACCGGCGCCAATTCCTAAGGTGGTGCGATCGCGGGTGATGACAATGGCGTTTGATTTAACGTGTTTACACACCTTCCAGGCAAATAATAATTCCTCTAGTTGATCAGGAGTCGGTTGCTTTTCGGTGACAATTTCCCAGTCGTCGGGGTTATCTACTGCATCATCCGACGCTTGCACCAGTAACCCACCAGCAATAACTTTTACGGTTTGCTTGGGACCATTTTGCAACTCAGGTAGCAGTAAAATTCGTAATTTTGATTTTTTAGCCAGAATCTCTTTGGCGTCGGGATCACACTCTGGCGCGACGACACATTCTAAAAAGGTTTGGGTTAACGCCCCGGCTGTAGACATATCAATCGGATGGTTCAATGCGACAATACCGCCAAAGGCAGAAACGGGGTCAGCGTGTAAGGCTTTTTCGTAAGCTTCAAACAGCGTACCTCCCAACGCCACACCACAGGGATTTGTATGCTTGAGGACGACGGCGGCGGGTAAATCTGTAAATTCAGTAATAATCCGCCGTGCGGCTTCTAAATCCACTAAGTTATTGTAACTGAGTTCTTTTCCTTGGAGTTTAGTTGCAGCCGTCCATCCGGTGGGAGTGGTTCCAGTTTGATACCAGGTTGCTGATTGATGAGGATTTTCTCCGTAACGTAGGGATTGCAGTTGCTTTCCAGAGAGGACAAAATCTTGGGGAAGGGATGGTGCTTCTTGGGCTGCGTCGAGGGATTCCTGGGTTTTGCTTAGATAAGACGCGATCGCGCGATCATAATCACCTGTATGAGAAAATGCTTCTATCGCACAGGCTTGACGGAATTCCAGAGACGGTTGATGCTCATGCTGGCGTAATTGTTCTAGATAGGTTTCATACTGGCTGGGGTTACACAAAACCGTTAGATGGGCAAAATTCTTTGCTGACGCCCGTAGCATCGCAGGTCCCCCAATATCGATATTCTCGATCGCCTCTGATAACGTCACATCCGGTTTCGCGATCGTCTCCTCAAAGGGATACAAATTCACTACCACCAAATCAATGGGTAGAATCTGATGGGCTGTCATTTGTTCCACATCTTCCGCCACATCGCGCCGTCCCAGAATACCGCCATGAATCCGGGGATGCAGAGTTTTTACTCTACCGCCTAAAATTTCGGGAAATTCTGTGTAATCAGATACCTTTGTTACGGGTAAATCAGCCTCTTGCAGGGCTTTTGCGGTTCCCCCACTACTCATTAAGGCAAAGTCAAATTCTGTAACCAGCTTACGGGCAAACTCAACCAGTCCGGTTTTATCAGATACACTCAGCAGGGCTAAACGTGCCATTTTTCTTCTCCCTTGACTACAACCTTATCCAGGATATATGGGATTTGGGAAGTTTTGAGTTTCGTTATTCGTCATTTGTCATTCGTCATACTCGCTTTCATCGAGAAGCAAGCTACGTCATTTGTCATTCTCTCCCCCAGCTCCCCCAGCTCCTGATAACTGATAACTGATAACTGATAACTGATAACTGATAACTGCTCACTGATAACTGATAACTGATAACTGATAACTCCCCCAGTTCCCTCATCAAAAACCCCGTCCTCGCAAATCAGGGGGACAGGGTTATTTTTGGAAACGCAAAATTACGATGAAGCAATAGCGAGTTTCCCTGGTACAAGTAATCCTTATCTAGGACTGTTTAGATAGCTTGTGGTGGTAATTTTGTCAGGAGGGAGTTAGCAAATAACGATATTAACAAATTCTCTCCTCAATCTATACCAACCACTCAGCTTACGGCATCGGATGAAATAGTAAATCAGGGAAAAAGCGGTTAAATTCAATCAAAACTCCGGCTGTAATGGTTAACCAAACAGCAATTAACACCGGGGCTAAGGAAAGATACTTGAGAAAATACTGCATCAAACTTCTCCTGAACGTGATAGTGGATAGGTAAGTCGATCAATTGTGTAACTAGAGATTTGGACAGCTAGGATGTTAGTCCCCCGAAATGACGGAAAATTCTACACCCATCAGCTAGCTCCTATCTCCAGTTGCCAATTTCTAGATTAGCGAGGGGATACAGGAATCTCCTCATCCTTGGCATACAATTTGCCAGAGAGGGCTTCTTGCAGGGCGGCTAGGGGCCAAGCAAAACCAAAGAGCATTTTATTAATTGCCAAAGGCACGTCGATGATAACTTCTTTTTCTTCGGGATTCTTATCGGCTTGAATCGCTTGTAAATAGGAGCGACCAACCCAACCAATCCAGCCAGCCATATACAAAAAGAGAATGCTAGGAATGAGAAAATCACCTGCTCGACTCCAGCGACCATCCGCAATCAAGTGGGGCAGTCCATCATCACCGCAGAGGGCTTGAGAATAACGCTCAAAGCGTTTTTGCCCGGAATTGGGGTCATCGGTGGTCGCACGGGCATTCTTCGCTCGTTGCTGAAATGCGGGTGATTCACTACAGCGTGTGAGATGGTCAAAATCAGCCAAGGCTGGGGTGACAAAGCTAAACCAGAGGGTAACGGCGAAAAGTAGAGCCAACAATCGTCGCATAGAATTGTTTCCTTTTGTTACGAAATCAAAAGTTTTATGTACAAAACACAAAAGCGATTTGTACACTCCAGCAATATTACTCTGACAGGTTGAACAGAGTAAAGTTAAGTTAATTAAAATGTAAATTGAGTTTTTCATTCAGGTTATGGGCAAATGGCTCGTGTTTTAGCCATAGAAACCAGTTGTGACGAAACCGCCGTGGCGGTGGTGGAGGATCGCACCTGTTGTAGTAATGTTGTGGCATCTCAGATTCCGGTGCATCAGCCTTATGGTGGGATTGTGCCGGAAGTAGCGTCGCGATCGCATCTGGAAATGATCAATACCGCGATCGCCCAAGCCTTGGCGGAAGCTAATCTGGGCTGGGAGGCGATTGATGGGATCGCCGCTACCTGTGCGCCCGGTTTGGTGGGTTCGCTGTTGGTGGGTTTAACGGCGGCAAAAACCCTGGCAATGGTTCATAATAAGCCGTTTCTGGGAGTGCATCACTTAGAAGGGCATATTTACGCCACGTATCTGATTGAACCTGAACTCGCACCCCCATTTTTGTGTTTGTTGGTGTCTGGGGGTCATACCAGTTTAATTTATGTTAAGGACTGTGGCGTCTATGAAATGTTGGGTTCAACTCGTGATGATGCGGCGGGTGAGGCGTTTGATAAGGTAGCACGATTGTTGCACCTGGGCTATCCTGGAGGTCCGGCGATTGATCGGTTAGCCAAGGAAGGAAATCCTCACGCCTTTGGGTTACCCGAAGGGAAGATATCTCGTCCGAGTGGAGGGTATCACCCTTATGATTCCAGTTTTAGTGGGTTGAAGACGGCTGTCTTGCGATTAGTGCAACAATTAGAGCAAGAAGGGAATGAATTACCCGTGAATGATATTGCGGCTTCTTTCCAGGAAACCGTGGCGCGATCGCTAACTAAACGGGCGGTTAATTGCGCGATCGATTATGGGTTAACCACCATTGCCGTTGGGGGTGGTGTTGCAGCAAATAGTGGCTTGAGAGAGCACCTGCAAACGGCGGCGTCAGCTCACAATTTGCGCGTTGTTTTCCCACCGATTAAGTATTGTACCGATAATGCTGCCATGATTGGTTGTGCGGCGGCGGATCACCTTAATCGTGGACATACATCTCCCCTCACCATCGGTGTGCAGTCACGGCTACCAATTACCAAGGTGATGGAATTGTACCAACACTCAACAGGTGATCGCTAAATCGTTAAGAGTTGACGGATTTGATCTGCCATGGTTTGGCTAGCGCTATCCGCCGTTACCAGTTCAATTTGTTCAGCACTGCTAGCACCCAATCCTAATTCTACGGCTCGTTGAATTTGCTCTAACTGCCAAATTGAACCACCAGAAACCGCGTCAGTGGTGCCAAGCGATCGCAAAATGGCAATGGCGACAGCATCAACCGCCACGCGATCGGTTCCCGCTAGCATTACCTCGGCTTTTACCTTCTTCCCAGAGGCGGGTCCACCATTCACAAAAGCCTCTACCCCATCTAATAGAATCAGCGCGGGTTTGTAGGCTTGGTTAATCTCGGCAATCATGACTCGTTGGTGAGGGGAAGAATGTAAATCCTGCATATAATTAAACGAATCTCCAGGCACATATTTGGCAACCATCCCCACGGAATTCTTCAGCGACAGGGTAAAATGACCGCCAAAACGATGAGTTTTCAAGCAACAGGTATTAACAATCGCCCCTGCATCTAAAATCGGACGAGCAAAGGCAAAGCCTTTTTGCCAGTGGGTTCCCTCGGCGGAAATATACTGCCATTGATCCGCATCCATCTCGTCAAATACAATCGTTTCTAAGCCATAGCGATCTGCCAATTGAAACACCTGTTTTTGTTCCATGGCTTGACGAGTATTTGCCATCCCGGAGCGATCGCCGATTGTAATTCCTTGGCTTCCAGCAGTCTGTAACTCTTGCACCAGCGCCTCTAGGAGTTGCGTATCTGTTGCGGCTGGGGCGGGATCTCCGGTGTTATAGTTAGGCTTAAGAAATATAGTGCGATCGGAAAGTCCTTCAGGTTGTAGCAAGTCCAGTGCTTTTTGAGTTCCAGCAACTCGGTCATCAGTACGCACCAGAACCACTTTACTCACATTACCGGATGGAGACTGGGCGAGGGGGGTGGGTGTGGTGGTGGGAACGGTTGCATCAACGGCTGCATCAGGTGTAGGCGAGGTGGAATTTACGGTTCTGCAAGCCGCAGGTAGAATTGAGGTTCCCGCAGCTAATGCGGCTAAACGCAGAACACGGCGTCGTTTGTATTTGCGAGTGGAGTGATTTGGTTGCATGGTGGCTTGAGTTCAAAAACAACAGTCCTGAATTAAATTGGCTCAGAGCTAAAACCTGTTGATATCTTGTACCATTTTAAATCAGTCCGCACATTCGCCAAGAACTCAAGTTCTTGGCTAATAGCTTAAGTCCACTAAAGTGGACTTAAACTCGTGTATCATGTCTACCTAAACTATTATTAGTATCGTCTATTTTGCCATTTTTATACTTTACTTATTTCATCGTATTTTTACCCTCTGCCTTGCCTTCACCACAATGGAAGTATTCAACCGGACACGATATTTTACAGTCGTCTTTAGACGACTTTCGCTTTTAGTCTTGGGTTTTAATCCAAGGCAGTTGGTGCTCCGGTTCCCCTTCTCCCTCGATGGGAGAAGGGGTTAAGGGATGAGGGTGAAATACTTGCCAGTTCTCATTTTATTAAGCTGTCATGCATTTAAATTGGGTATTAGTAGCGAGCAAGATGCTCGCACTACAAGGATTTCCCCATTATTGATATTAAGGTTGAAATGCCGTAATACGCTGGACGAATTATCCGTTCATATATCCAAAATTTGCCCGGTTTTTCTGCTCCCGGTTCTTGAGTTTGAGATAAAGGTGTATTATCTCGTAACTGTGAGCCATCTCCTGAGACAAATTCTAAAACAATCAGGGGTGGAATTAATTCTTGCCACAATACAGAAGACCGCCGTACTTGACCATTCAGCGTAGGCGGTACATTGGGGACATAAAACCAGTCCGGTGCTTCGGCTTCTTTTTCGGGTGGGTCAGTTAAACACCAGTAAATTCCGCAATCTTGACCAATACAATATTGCCCATCTGGATGATATCGTTGCAGTACGGATGTGATGGAATCGGTTAAAAGAATGCTTTGGGGATGCTCCTGAAAGTTGTTCCCAAATGTGCCATCCGATTCTGGTAATTGAGTATGGTCAGGTAGGGTTTTGGTAAAGGTTGGAGGGTTAGCTGTAGAAGTCATTGGAATCTGGGGATAACAGATCTAATTTTATCGTAGTATTGATTAAGTGTGATTAGTCATTGGAGTGCGATCGTACATTCAGGGTGAAACCTCTTGTGTACCAGAGCTGCACGCAAGTTTTCCATTTTTATAGATTGGTTCAGGAGGAGGTGTGTCCAGAGACTTTGACTCACATAAAATTGACAGTGTTATTGGTTCATCAATCTTTGATAATTCTCTAACAACTACAGCCCCGACATAGCTCTTGAGATTATTATTGCGAGATATTCCATAATTAAATACACCCTGAATATACGTTTTAGTCTTGTAATCACTAATACCTAATCCTAATTTATCAAGACTTTTATTTATAAGATTTTTAGGTTCTTTTACTATTGATATGTAACTAGAATAAATATATGAATCTGTACTTTTTATGTTTGTTTTTAATTCTTCCTTTTGGGTTGAATATTTGCCGTTTTCATAAAAAAATAGTTGCTGTGCGCGATTTAGATTAAATACATTTTTTAGAGCTTGATATTCTTGTCTACTAGCCTTAATAGAAGTATATAATGATGGTGTAATTGAAGCAACAAAAACAATAAACGAAAAACATATTACAACTAACATGATTTTATTTGCTCTTGCATTTTCTGCAATAATATAGTCAAAATAATCGTCCACAAAAATATAATATTTTGATTTACTTTGGTTAAAGTCAAGCTGTTTTTTTATATTAAAAACTGACACGAGATTTTTTGTTTTGTGAACTAAATCATTTGAAAGTGGAGTAAATACCTTTGGGATGTCTAGCTTCTTCAACCAAGCCTGCATTGACTGGGGACGGTTGTTTGGCTCCAACGCCATCCCTTTGAGAATTGCCTGATTCAGATGATCGCTAATTCTTGGAATAATTTGCTGAGGTTCAATCAAGGGTTCCTTATAAAGCTTGCGATCCAAACCCTTAGTAGGACGTTGACCTGTCAGTGCATAATACAGCGTTGCCGCTAAACAATAAACATCTACATTTGGCTCCCGACTTCCCCGGTGTACCTGCTCATAAGGTGCAAATCCCTCATTACCAACTGCTCCTGTTGACGTGTATGTCGAGGGAACCAGTTCTTTAGCAATACCAAAATCAATTAAAACCGCTTTGCCATTTTGCCGTAATAAAATATTGCCCGGATGAGCATCTCGATGAGTTAACCCTACCTGATGCACTAGAGTTAAAGCTTCCCCAATTTGGCGAATATATCTCACTGCTTCCGCTTCAGGTATCGCTCCCCTACGCCTAACTAACTCAAACAAATTTTCCCCCTCGACAAAATTAATCACCAAGCAGGAAATTATCCCTTCTTGAAACAAGTCCTGCACTCCGACAATAGAGGGATGCGGATCTCTGGATAGTCGGGCTAATATCTGTGCTTCTTCTATAAATCGAGCTAAATACTTGTGATAATCTGGCTCGTATTGAAGATATTCGTTAGGCGTTTTAATGACAACATAATGATTGAGGGATACGTGCCGCGCCTTATAAGTGATCCCGAAACCACCTTGTCCCAGAACTCCTTGAATCACATATTTACCGCCTTGTAATTGTTTCCCTGTTGCCCAAACCATGGCTATTTTGAGGTAATTCTAGAATTGTCTATGGCGAAATCGTCGATGATGGAGTAGGAGACGTGGGTGACTGAGGTTTTAATCGATCCATCCAGTCTGACAAGGGTCCAAAGAATGCCACAATTAAACTTAGCACCGTTACAATAAACCCCGCGATCGCAAGTTTTTGCTCTAAGCTTAATCCTCTCTTAGCAGGCGGTGGTGTGGGTGCAGGGGGAGAAGCTTCACTGATCAACCCCAAAGAATCTAACCATTCTCGCATCGACTGGGGGCGCTGCTTCGGTTCTAACTTCATACCCTGGAGAATCAGCCGATTTGTGCGATCGCTAATCTGATCGTTATACTCTTTTGGTGGAACTAAACGCTCACGGTCTAGCTTACGCTTAATTGCACTCACAGGTTTGTGTCCGGTTAACAGTTCATACAATGTCGCCGCTAAGGAATAAACATCCGTATATTCTCCCGGTTTCTCAGCCAGTCGGGAATAGAGTTCCATTGGCGCAAACCCGTCTGAGGCTTCCTTTGTCCGTACTGAAGTTACCTCACAGTCAAACTCCAGCGCTAAATCAAAATCAATTAAAACAGCTTCTGCTTTTCCGTCACGAACATGGCGAATAATATTACCCGGTTTCACATCCCGATGAATCAAACCATTCCCATGCACCTCAATCAGCGCCTCACCAATTTGCTGAATATAATTGAGGGCTTCCGCTTCTGGGAGCATTTTCTGGGCGCGGTAGGCTAAACTCAACCCATCCACATAATCCATGACAATGCACCACCGTTTCCCGTCTTTAAAAAGTTCTCGGACTTTGACAATATGAGGATGATTACAACCATTGAGTTTTACCGCTTCCTGACAAAACTTGGTTTCCAGTCGGTTTTGTTCTTGTGGGGTGAGGGAATTGAGGAGTGCATCATTCAAGGTTTTGATCACCCAGCGACAATCGTCTCTATCCTTTACCAGATAGGTAATCCCCAAACGCCCTTGTCCTAGTTGTCTCTCTAAGATGTACTTACCGTTATAAAGTGCATCCCCTGTCGCCCAAACCATGGTTTGCCCTTCTGAAAACTTAGGTTAATTTTGACACAGTATGTTAGGAGGAATGGCACTGACTTCAGGTTGGTGGGCAATGCCCACCCTACGGTATATCAACGGTTGCAGCGATCCAAAACGGCTTGTTTCTACTCCTCTAAAATCTCAACCAAATCCTCAATCATCACATCAAACGTGCGAGCTAACTTATAGAGGGCAGTATAATCTACCATTGACAACTCGGAACGACGGGCATAACTTCTCACCGTACTGTAAATTACACCGGAACGGTCGGACACTTCCTTCAACGTCCATCCCTTCTCTTGTGCAAGTTCTCGAATCTTTAGCCTAACTAACCCCATCCTTGACAAATGATGCAGTTGCATCGTTTAATGAGAGAACCTGAAAAAGCGATCGCTCTTTCTGTCTCGCAAACTTAAGAGCGATCGCACCAATGTCCCATTAAATGGGAAGTAATTTCTATGTTACCAACACATACCACAAAAACGCCCACCTTTGAAGAGTCAAAACTAAATTACAAATCCTCCAACCGTCACCCCTTAGCACGATTTGTCACCGTCGAGACAGTTTCCTTGCTGTTTAACCGCTCTCCCGACGAGATTTATCGCATCGAATGCTGGCAACATATTGTTTATGTTCACGGTAAAGGGTTGAGCCGATTTGTCAGCTACGCCGATTTTCCGCCAATTCTGGAAGCCGAACCTCCCACCCCTCAAGATATGGTGCGTTGGCGCAAGCGCTGGAAATCTCGAATTGCCCCTGAATTTTGGACAACATTCTATAGATATCAGTTCAACAGAGCAACGAGTGAATCGCAGTTGCTAGCTTGGGGACAATTCGTTGGCATGTCAAAGGGTTGCTATCAACAGCCGCCCTACAACACCTGCGCCAAGTCTACCAGCTAGAACGAATATTGGTGGCGTCACTTTTGATGGCTGAATCTGGCTCAACTCAAGGAGAACAAAACCATGATAGATCAATCTGCGATCGCGTCAACCTTAACCCTTCCCCCCCTGGAAAACGGTGATAAACTCACCCGCATCGAATTTGAGCGCCTCTATCGATTTACATGACAAACTTAACGTTTATCGGCGCAATCAGGTACAAGAGTATTTAGTGTGGCGAGTGTACGATGAGCAATTCGATTGGTTTAGGTTACAAGAGGGTGAGTATATCCAGCTAAAACCCGATGAAAATGGTATTATTTGTGGTGAAATCTTTCCTGGCTTGTGGTTAAAACAATCCGCCTTACTCGCTGGAAATTTAGCCAAGGTATTGGAGATCATCCAACAGGGGATAGCCACAGCAGAACATCAGATGTTTGTTGAGTCCTTATCGAGGGAGTAATCATGGGACGAAAAGCAAAACTAAAACAACTTCGACGCCAAAGTCAAGGACAAAAACAGTTGCCAACGTCAACACAACCAACCAACTTTGAGTCAACCCAATTCGTGCAACAACTTCAAGTTGAAGGCTATAAGCTCGACCAAGCACAGCATTCTCCAGACGTGCCATTGCCAAAGCCGTTAAAAAAACCTAATCCCCAGTTATAAGTATTTACAGCCAAATTTTAGGGTGCGTTAGCGAAGCGTGACGCACCAATCAATCCTTAATTAACATAGCAGTATCAAGGCAGGTTAAAATCTAAAGAGGACTTACAGAGTAAGCTGTGCCGTTTCCAACCAATCAAAAATTCGGTCTAATTGATCCAATGAAATGAGTCCGTACTGCCACAACGTCATCGGTAATAAATTAGGACTCTCTTCCTGATGGCGTAAGGCTAAGGAAATGGCTGCCGATGGAATCGCTAACTCCTCTCGCAAGAAGTTAATAAACTTGTCGAGTGCGGTAGATTTCATGGTTTTGGGTGTGGGGTACTTGGCGTCGGTAGTAGTAAGGTACACTTAACGGGGATCAAAAAGCCTCACCCATTAGAGCTATTCTAGTGCCGCATGATAGTACCGTAGGGTGGGCATTGCCCACCAGCCTTAAGCCAGTACCATTGCCTTAACTTCCATACAACCGTTCACCTGTTCCCGGAAGAAGACTCAGCATTCTCGGATTAATACGCTCTCCCACGGTGACTTCAATCCTACCATCCCATTCTTCAATCGAGAGAACCTGATTATCCGCTCCTTCATAATCAAAATATCGACAACGTTCTGCTGTGCGGCGCAACGTTGTACCCGTGCGCGTCATTTGAGCCACGCCAGATTCCACACAGCGATAGATGTCACCGCTAAAGTTTAGCTGCTTGGGGGGTTCTCCACTCACCTCCAACTGCTGCGTTGGTTCTAATAATGCCACTTCTACTCGGTCATCTTCATCCACAGAAAGCCAACAAATACGCTCTCCATCTTGCAATAAATACTCATACCAAGCATAGTCGCCTACATTATAAGTCAGTTGCCCTTCCACCACCCAATCTGTCCCCATGTATTGGACAATATCACCAACTTCCAGAGTAAAAATGGTACGTTCTTCCAGGGGTAAACGCCGACTTTCACCGAGTCCTGATAAAAGTCCCCGTTGCTGAAGAACTAGCAAAACAACAGCAGTAGCAATAATCACAATAATTCCAATCCAAACAAATACCATCATCTGACTTATAACTTATTAGTTATTACTAATACGCTGTCCAACGGGGGTCAGACTGATAACGCACAATCACAGGATGAGAGAGGCGATTCACCTGCACATTTCCTAACTGGACATCCCCAGGTAACTCAAATAAATGGTGCAAAATCGGCTCAGTCAGATAACGAGTTGACACCGATAATGTCAGCTTATCCGCTTGAATCGAGTGCCGCGACGCCAAGACAAAACCCCAGGGTCCAAAACTGGGAACATCCACCACATAAGGATGAGTCGATAATCCCACATCCGATAGCGTTGCCACAATACAGCTTAGAACATTTGGAGCAAAAAAAGGACTCGATGCTTGGGTGACAAAAACGCCATTCTCTGCCAATCGCGGTAATAAACGCTGGTAAAACCCTTCCGCATACAGCTTGGCAAGCACTTCTCGGTCAGGGTCAGGAAAATCAGCAATAATAATATCAAAGGTTTCATTTAAGGCAGGTGCTGTAACAAAAGCATCGGCGTTAATCACCTCAACACGAGGATCAGTTAACGCCCCCCCATTTAACCGCACCAACTGGGGATGAGACTTGGCTAATTTGACTACTTCAGCGTCTAACTCAATCAGCACCACTCGTTCCACGTCTTGCCACTTCAACACTTCCCGTACCGCCATCCCATCCCCTGCGCCCATGACTAGCACACGACGTTTGTTCTGACTGGCACTCATTGCCGGATGTACTAATGCTTCATGGTAGCGGTATTCATCCAAGGTAGATAGTTGTAAATCCCCATCTAAAAATAGTCGCAAATCTTGTCCCCGGCGCGTCAAGACAATCCGTTGATAGGGGGATTGAATTCGGGTAATTACGGGGGCTTGATACAGGGTATTTTCCAACCGATTACTGATGGGAATCGCGGCGGGTGCGGATAATGTCAGAATAACGCCTAAACCTAAACCCAGATATCCCCAACGGCGCAGCCGAGGAAACTGCTGTCCAATAGCAAACACCATAAAGGCGGGCAATGCACCCAGAACAAAGGCGGCGGGAAATAAGCCAATTAAGGGTAGGAGCAATACTGGAAACAGTAACGAACCTAACAACGCTCCCACATAATCCAGCGCCAAAACCCCAGCCAGCGCTTCCCGCACTCCCTCCTCTAGTTCCAGCACTCGTGTCAGTAGGGGGACTTCTAAACCTGCCAAAATGCCCAGCAACACAGTTACCAGTAATAATCCTAACCAGAGGAAACCGTTGACGACAAATAGGGCAAATAATCCTAAGGGTAATAATGCTGTCAGGGGAGCCATTAGCAGTTCAACCTGAAGAAATGCCACAATCAGTTGGCGTTGTTGGAGCCACGGCGGGGACTTGGGCGCGATAAATTGACTTAAGTAAGAGCCAATCCCCATGGCTGCCAAAAAGCCGCCGATAGCTACTCCAAAAGACAGCGCCTGATTGCCCACTAAATAGCTAGCCAGGGTTCCGAGCAACAGTTCAACCGCCAGCCCACAGCTAGAGGATACCGCCGCCGCCGCTAAGAGTAGCCGACGTTGATGGCGATTTAATGATGCAACTGGGGGTTGAGTTACGGGTTCAACATTAGAGTTGTCTGTGGAAACGTTTTGCTGTGCCATGGATTTTTAATGAACTACGACGACTTCAACGAAGTAAGTCGTCGTTTCTGACGTTTCTTCGCCCCTAGCTGCTTCATGCTTCCGCAATCAGTAGAGCTAGGCGACTCCACGTCTAAAGAGGCTCGTTCCAAGCCCCTTGCCCAAATTTCGTTGACTTGAGCGGCATTAATATCTCTATCCTCAACATGATTACAGTCGGGATTAGAGCAAACATGAACTCTATCAGCCAAAGTCTTAGGCGTTAATTCCCAACATTTAGCACACCGTTGAGTTGGTTTGAGCGTTCTAGTTGGTGACTCGACATAAAACCCACCAGCTTCAGCAGCTTTGTAGGTTAACAAATCACCGATTATGCCAAACCCAACGTCGAGAATAGACCGATTTAACCCGGCTTTTTGTTTCTTGCGCTTGCCCTTCTTTGCTTTTCGGGTCATACCATTGACGTTTAACTGCTCTCCAGCAATTAGGCTATTACTGCTAATTATCTCGCTGGTTGTTTTGTGCAGCCAATCTTCTCGTTGTCGGAATATCTTGCTCTGAAGTTTAGAAATCCGTTTTCGTTCTTTTTTCCATCGTCTTGAACCCAAAACTTTTTTGTTCCTATTAGGTTGTCTCTTGCGTCTTAACCGCTTTGAGGCTACCTTAACTTTCTTGTATCCTTCCTTAATAAAATCTGGTTTAGCAATTTTCTCGCTAGTTGAAAGCGTTACCGCGTCTTGGCAACCTAAGTCTATTCCAATTGAACCTGTACCTGTTTGGCGAGTCGGATTGCACTGCACGGTAATTGACGCATACCACTTACCGTTCCTAAAAAAGATTGTACAGGTTGTTGGAGTTCCCCAAGTTCTAGCTTGACCCCGCATTTGAATCTTTAAACCAAGGTCTCTCAGTTCCAAGTAACCGTTGTTACCATTAGACAAAACTTTCCAACCTGCTTTGTCTGGATATGTCCAGCCACTATACCGCCGCTTTGCTTTGAACCTGGGGTACTTACCCAATCCTTTGAAAAATCGTTTATAGCTAAAATCAACCCGCTTTAATGTAGCTTGCAACGTATGAGAACCTAATTCGGCATACTCAATCCAAACTTCTTTAAATTCAGGCAAACAATTCTGTTGCTCAAAATAATCAACAGAATGACCAAAGCGCTTGTACTGCGTCCTCCGGTTAGCAATTGCCGCGTTATAGAGTTCACAGTGCATTTTTCTAGCCCAATGAAGCTTGTTACATTGAGCCTTATTTGGATAAATTCTATAGGTTGCTCTACGTATTTTCATGCCTATATTTTACCATAAAAAATTGACAACCTGCGGAATATTTAATTCCTAGTTTGTCTGCTATCCTTCCCCAACTTACTGTCGTTGAAGTCGGGGAATGCCGCAATTACGTTCAAAGCGGATCAACCATAACCATAAGGGCACGGCAATGAAAGAGCCCCTACCCTAGCGCAGGATTAAGAAAGCCCTATTTTCCTGCACTCGGACCGCCGCCACGAAACCCTCCATAAGACGAGCGATTGGGTAAAAGAATCCATGTTCCACCGCGATAACCGCCCGATAATCCTGTTCCATGTCGGGGCCAATAGTTGTCCTGTTTATCGGCTCGCAGGACGAGGGCAGAACGCTGTGTATAACCTGCCGTAATTGTCAAGAGGGCGATCGCGATCGCAGCCCCAGCAAAAATCTTAGTTAACATCGGTTAAACTCCTAGGATGAACAGAGTCATTAGTAAGGGTTGGAGGGAGTTTTATTTCGACTGACCTACCTACTGATCAGATACCGTTAAAGGAGATGGGCGAATGTGAACAACCTCAACGGGAACCAGAGTGCGGTTGCGATCGCGTACTGTCAGCGTCGTCTGATCTACAGGTGCATCTGGCATCACATCCAGATGAAAACCGTAGGAACTGCGAGGTTCTAAGGTGAAAAAACATTGGACTTGACCCTTCGCCGATTCCACCTTGCCATCTTCTTCTTTAAAGCTTAGAGGGATAGGCAAAGCACCGGCATAAACTTGTTCTCCATAAGCATCATTAATCACCAGACGTGCGTTTAGCTGTCGCGGTGAGGTTTCGTCAGATTTCACATTGATCTTGACCCGCACTAGCTGATCAGCCCCTCCCACCGTAGCGCGTCCACTGGGATCGCTATCTTGAATTGTTTTCGCGATCGCGACTTTCCCAGAAAAGGGTGTGGCAATGATCGCCATAATCCCTAGAATTGTCGAACCAATTAAACCTGACCACAAATAGCGCGTATCAACAACCCCATTTTCCACTCTCACCTTAAATCCCACGGGTTGTTCGAGTTCTTGTCCAGAGGTATTGCCATAGTCCAACACGGCAATTGCCACGGTTATTTTCTCATTTTTCTTTGCCTGAACGTCGAGTCCTCCCTGCAAATCCGACTCATACCAACTACCCGATTCACCATCTTCGTACCACGTCCCCGACTCACTCCAGGCTTCTTTCATCGCTGAGGCGATCACTTGCCCATTTTGGTCAAGAATTTGAATTTCGTAGATTACCCACTGATTCGTTGACAGCCAAGCCTCCACATCAATCCGCAAAGCACCGATAAGCTGAGGCTGGAGTTGTATCGACTCCAGTTGAACCGATTCCTCTGGCTCAACGTATACTGTCTGTGACATCAACCTTTTATGGAAAAACTGAGCCACAACAAACGCTAGTAGCACTAACCCTGCTGTTCCCAGAGCAATGTAAGACCAGAGATCGACAAAACGACCGGTTCGCTGAGTTTGGGTAGTGACTGGCATTGGCTTGAAGTTCAATTCAAATTTTCCAGGGAACTGAAACAAGTTGTCTCAGTCCATTATTCTCTCTGTGTTTAATCCGAGAAACTGTCTATCGAATAACCCGGTATTAATTCTAATTTTATCGTTAGGATTACCCGAGCAATTCCACAGGCTAGAGTCTGCGGGAGGCGTCAACGAATACGAATTCGGATTCCCGAAGAGCGATCAATCACATCTGAGCTGTGGATGCGGACTCTACTTGAGCGAAATCGGTGTCTGGCAGACCGAGTTGTATCAATAATCACAGGATTAACAAGGATAGAATCCGAAATAGTCGAATTGATAATTGTGGGGTTAATTAGCGTAGAATCGCGAATGGTTCCCCGAATCGGCTCTTGATACCGAGTATAGTCGCGATCGCGATAGTTGCTATAGGATGAACCTTCAGAGGAAAAGGCACAAGGTTGACCTGTGACCCGATTCATGGGTATCGGTGATGGAATGGGGCTACCGTAAATCACCGAAGTACAGCGCGATGACTGAATCGGTCTAGCCTCTACTGCGCTATCCCCCACTATCATCCAAGCCACTCCCACGGTTAAAGGCGTGACCATGATGTTCAGCCAACGGCGTTGTAGGAGAGAAAATTTCAGCATCGTTTCACCTCAAAATATGTTAAGTAGCCATTAAGCGATTCACTGAAGCGCAAAAATTTATCTTGTATCCGGCGATCCTGTTCCCTTACCAGTGTAACTATCCCACTGAATCCGGCTGTCAGTCCCAGCTTAAGTGAAGGTCAGATTGACTTGTTAGTTCCTTAGCGCTTTAATTCCTTCAGGTTTTCGTGTAATTTCAAGGTATAAGCCTAGAGCCAGATCTAACTTCACCCAATGGCACGAATCAGTGTCTCGATGATGTCAAGTTTTTGACCAATGACCAATGACCAATGACAAAGAACAATTCCGCATCGAATACCAAACTGGAAAAGCTACCTTTGAGCGGGGTGACTATCGCGCTGCGGTGAAGCACCTCGAAAAAGCCTGCGCTTTGATTAACCGCAATTCTCGTTTAGGGGGAGAGGCGCAAATGTGGCTTGTTACAGCTTATGATGCAGCCGGACAACAAACTGACGCGATCGCGTTAGCTCAGCAACTGACAAAGCATCCTGACCTGGATATTCGCAAACAGTCTACCAGCTTACTCTACATCCTACAAGCCCCCCAGCTCAAGCGACCTGAGGAATGGATGACCAAGATTCCCGATTTAGGTGCTATTTCTGAAAGTGATTCTATAGATCGTCGGGGTAGCGGGGTGAGTAGAAGCAATCCCAGTTTGAAAAGACAAATTGAATCGGATGCGATCGATCTGAGTCAGGTTAATACCAAAGATAATCAATTTATCTGGGTGGCTCTGGTTGTTATTGCCGTATTAGTGGGTGGACTTATCTGGTGGGGAGTGTAAAATCCTCCCCCAGCTTCAAGAGCTCCCTACCCTCCCACAAGACTTATTCAGCAGCCCCTACTTATTTACCGGAAAAGCGATGGGTGAAGGCTCCCACGCTCTTTAGCTGGGAGATGAAACCGAGCGAACCGTCTAGGTAGCGAATTTATTCGCCAGTCAAATAATTCGGATAACGTTCTACTATTGTGGTAATGTAAATACAAGTCGCGGGAGGGCATTCCGAGACTATAAACGGACGTGGAGAGGGTGTAAGACCTCATTTGGAGGCAACCTTCAGCGAAGCGTCAACCCCAATCAGCGACCACCCCTAAAAAGGTGGCGTGGTGAGGAATCCCCCGCGCTCTTTAGCCGGGGGAGGATGTCAACATCTGACTTTTCACGCCATTTAGAAAAATCAACATTAGACCTAACCCCCCAGCCCCCTTCCCTCGCAGGGAAGGGGGAGAATTCAAAGCCTTCTCTCTCTTACCCCCTTTCAAAGGGGGGTAAGGGGGGATGGAGAGAGGTTTGGAGAGAGGTTTTCCAGCTCCCGTGAAAAGTAAGATTTACCATGGACTACCAATCATCGTAAATGCTGACCAAAAATAGGGATGAGACAAATCTTTATCTCCTATTTGTGCTAACTCTGGAGGTAACGTAATACTTTCCCCACTCCCCAATAATTTCCCCTCTTCTAACCGCACCTCTCCCCGAATCATCAAAAGTTGCGCCTGTCGCAGCGCTTCTGATTTAATCGGTGCTGTCTCTAACTGACGGTAAAATTCGGTCATTAGTCCCAACGTTGCTTCATCACTGACATACCAGAGACTTCCCAGTGCCGATTTTACCCCAGCTTGTACCGCTAACCCGGCAAAGCCTAACTCAGCTTCCTCATCCCCCACAGCGGTGCGACAAGCACTCAGGACTAATAATTCTACTGTGGGTTCATACAACTTTAACTCACGCAGTTGGTCGAGGCGTAGTTTAGTATCCCATAGCTGAATATAAGAATTTTCCATGCGTCCCGATTTAAATTCACCATGAGTGGCTAAGTGGACAATTCCAAAGGGTTGTAATTGACGTTGGGTTTTTAGGTTTTCCAGAGTAAACTCTTGGTTGAGGAAATATTCTCCTTGCCATATTTCTTGGGTAATTGCGGCTAATTCAACCGGGACAGCTTTTAAGGGGTTGGCGTCGGTAAATTCAGACGCCCCCATTGCCAAAACTTGGAAGTCATTAATATCGCGATAGCGAGTATCGGTTAAGCTGATACTGGGCATTAAACCCGCACTGTATTTTTCAATTAGGAATTGTTCGCCATCGTGGAGAGCCAGTAAGGGAATGGAACGCAATCCTCCATCCATGATAAAACTGAGATTTTGGATACCTTGGTTTTGTAACTGTTCCTCAATTGGGGCAATTATCCATTGATACAGTTGTTGGGCTGGGGCTAAATAACGGTTGGTACTGCGTGTAATTGGATTAGTAATTGCACGGCGCAATTTTTGGGCTTCAGCTAGAACATTAGCGCGAGTTGCACCGGGAATGGGCATGAAAATCGGTTCCCCAGTTGGTGTGACAACAACCAGTTGCAGTTGGTCATTATCTTGGGGAATGGGATTGGTTAAAGAACCGGAGTCTGGAGTTAGTCGGGTGGGGTAAAAGACGGTATAAATCAGGGCGGGTTTTTGACCTGTGGCGGATTCAATATTGCTCAATGTTATCCGAATTTGCCCTAGTGTGTTAACGGAAGGATTGAAGAATCCTAGATATTTCTCAAATTCGCGGGTAAATAATTCTTCTAAAGGGAAACCCCTGTTTTCCAGTGTAACTGTTAAGGATGAGGGAGGATCAGCTTCGGGTGGGGCTAATAGTCTATCGAACTGTGGTGATGATGGTTCTGGCAGTGTGGGTGAGGGTTCTGGTTCAGGTGGTTCAATGGGGGGGTCAACACTAATAATTTGAATATTGCCTTCTGTGTAAGTGAAGGGGAAGGATTGAACGGGAGCAATAGTAAACTCACCACTTGTAATTGCTGCGGCTGTGCCGTTCGTGGTAGCATTTCCTACATCAAAAGGAATTAATCCATCGCCACCATGCTGAATCACAATATTACCACCACTCTGACTACTAGCTGTAGAGATGCTGACAGTTAAGCCATTTTGGTCTGTAAAGGTGCCAGTAGTTTTAAAGAATTGTTCTGTAGTAACATTAATATTTCCACCACTACCATCCGTACCCCCTTGAGCGTCAATAAAGACAACTTCGATATCATTGTCTGAGTCTAATTCTACATTTCCAGCCGTTTCTGATGTGGAACTGGAGTTAATTTCTCCAGTCGTGATTCCATTGGGAGCAGAAACAGTAATATCTCCACCGCTAATGACTCCTGATGAATTGAGATTACCGCTGGTAACTGTTTCCGTCTGGCTCGTTAAGATAATTCCACCATTAGCAGTAATATCGCTAGTTGTTATCGTTTGGTTTGCAGTCAATTCAATTGAGGCATCCCCTTGACCTATTATCGCTCCATTTATCTCGATAGAACCTGATCCTCCTGGGGATTGGATTAGCAGTGGGCTATCAAATGAAACGTCACCATTTAAGGTAATCAAACCTATTCCATCAGCCGTTCCAATTGTGATGGACTCGAAGCCATTTAACAAGGTAGATGTCGCTGTCAGGTCAAAATCTTGGTTCGGTGTTAAAGGTTGCAGCACCAGGTTACTTCCTGAACTACTGACAGTAGCGCCTAACTCAATCTCATTTGTGGTTAGGTTTAAGTCCAATGCTATGTCCAGAGTATCGTTAAATCCCAGCTTATTGGCAGTGATGTCTTGGCTAATTCTTGTTGTTCCTCCAACATCAGTAATAAGAGTATTCAGAGGAGTAGTTCCACCAACAATACCATTGAATAACGTTGTGCCAGTACCAGCGTTGATGATTAGGTTCTGATTGTTATCGACAGTTCCGGTAAAGGTAACATTACCACCGCCTGAATCGGTGTCGAGGGTTATGTTATCACCCAGTAATACGTTACCTAAAGTAATATCTTGACTAGCGGTGCTGATATTCGCATTGAGGATAGTTGTGGGAGCATCAAGGGTAATAGAGGCATCTCCTGTTCCTGTTATCGCTCCACTGAGAGCAATCTCTCCTGTTCCGGTAAATGTGACTGGATCTGTAAATTCAACATCGTTGACAACTGTAATGGTTCCGCTTTGATTATTTGACCCAATTGTAATCGTGCTAAACCCATCTCGCAAAGCCGTCAAATCATCGGTTGTTAGGTCTAAGCTATCTGTGTCATTATCAGAACCCGCGATCGCAATATTTGTATTAGGTGTCGTAGGTTGAAGTTCAATTGTGCCATTACCTCTAACGGAATCAGCTCCGCCAGCCAAATCAATTTCGTTGGCGAGTAAAGTTAAGTCATTTTCTCCCGTATCAAGGGTTGAATCGAATGTAATTGTGGCAGTACCCGCATCGAATTTTGTATTCCCTGTAAGGATAACTGGTTGGTTAAAAGTAAAGTTACGGTTGCCAGTGATTATACCGCCTGCCATCTCTATATCTTGGGCATTGATAATTTCAAGGTTGCTTAGGGGTGTATCACCACCAATAAGGTCTTTAAATTGAATTTTGCCTGCTCCAGCATGAAGCCTTAGTTCATGATTTCCGTTTAGTGTACCATCAAAGAGAATGTCACCTGAGTTAGTTGAGCCTGTATAGAAAAGGTGATCCCTAGTCAAAGTTACTGAATCGTTGAACTGGATTGAGCCACTCTCAGAAACTCCTGCTGTGGAAATTTGAACATCGGCTACGTCGTTTAGACCTTGAAAACCTAGTGAAGCTCCAAAACTGGCAGTGGTAATGTCAACATCCCCTCCTGTTCCGCCCGAACCTCCTTCAGCCTTGATAAAATTAACTTCGATACTATCATTTTCACCTGACTCTAATATTATAGAACCACCACTTCCTGATGTAGAAGTAGAGTCTATTCCTCCAACTCTAATCTGAGTGCCAGCAGTAACTTCAACGTTACCACCATTACCATTACCTCCTTGTTCCACGAAAGATTCTAGATTTCCTGTCTCAATGACACCACTATTGCTATTAAGCTGAATATTACCAGCATCTGACTGGGTAGCTACAGTTCTAATGTTCCCGGTAGTCAGGTTGCCTGTAGCTGATAAAATTACCAAACCCCCATTATCATTAATGGATGAAGTGTTAATATCTCCTACCTGAATACTGCCTTCTGGTAGTAAGGGTGTAGCTGGCGTATCGAAGTTTGTGCCTAATGTTGGTACATTGGAACTGGGGAAATTTTCTGGATTAATTGTATCCACTCCTGCTCTTAAGATTAGAGCGCTGCTACTCGTTAAAATGCCAGCATCTGGATCATTACCTGGAATGTTAGTATCGGGTCCAGTGATTGTAATATCTCCACCTCTAATACTCCCTGTCGCTTCGACTTTTAGTGCTACACCTTCATAATCACCGAATTCAACATCCCCAATTGCCCGAATAATTGGGTCATTGATACTTCTAAACGTTCCAGGTTCTCCAGCTAAATTAAGTATTGAAAAGCCACCCCCACTAGCAAAGTGAGCATCGCCAGAAATAATCTCATCACTGACTAAACTCATATTTCCCACACTCACAAACGGGGTTTCTGGATGGTTCAGCGCCAGAATATCAATTCCATTATTCCCCTGAATAGAAAGATTCCCACCTGCTTGGGCTAAAAAAGGACTGGTTTGGTTATCTCTTACCCATACCGTATCCTTCGCCAACAGATTTAAATCCCCGGTTGTTACCAAAGAGGGCGAGGGCGCAACGCCTTGCGCCCCTACGGGAACTAACGTTAAATCCCCTTCAGCCGATAACGTTGCGGTGTATGCTGTTACCTGATTAACAACAATATCTCCCGCTTCTGCTTCCACATCCGCCGCCGTGATTCCCGTCGCTTC